>JAQYWP010000075.1 GCA_029379285.1 Rhizonema sp. PD38 | reverse complement strand
ACTCTTTTAATGTACCACAATTTTCATCATTCACGCCCTTAGAAAAGCCGTCCTATAAGGGCGGGGTTTAAAACCCATTCTTATGATAATGTCTACTTGGATGACTGTACAATCTTCACTTCATTAAAAGGTATTTAATTGTGACAATTTCTACTGATGAAACTTTTGCAGCAGACACTGATTCACCCTGGTTAGTTGGTAATGCTCGATTGATTGATTTATCCGGTCAACTATTAGGTGCCCACGTTGCTCATGCAGGCTTAATCATGTTTTGGGCGGGTGCAACAACTATAACTGAAGTGACACGGTTTACTTTCGGCGTACCAATGTATGAGCAGAAGCTAATTTTGTTACCTCATTTAGCAACTTTAGGTTGGGGAGTCGGTGCTGGTGGAGAAGTTATTGATACTTATCCGTATTTTGTGATTGGGATTTTACATTTAGTAGCATCTGCTGTTCTTGGTGCAGGTGGACTGTTTCATGTGTTTCGCGCTCCCAGGATTTTATATAATGGCGGAGGACAAGTTGCCAAATTTCATTATGAATGGAATGACCCCAAACAATTGGGTTTAATTTTGGGGCATCACCTGATTATTCTAGGTTTAGGAGCATTTTTGCTCGTGTTAAGAGCAATGTTTTTTGGTGGGATTTATGATACTAACTTGGGAGATGTTCATCTGATTAGTAACCCCACTTTAAACCCAGTCACAATTTTTGGTTACTTATTTGGGATAAAAGATGGTAGCTGGACTCCTTTGGGAATGGCAAGTGTTGATAATCTAGAAGATGTGATTGGTGGTCATATTTGGATTGGATTCATACTCATTCTAGGTGGTGCATGGCATATCCTTGTACAACCTTTTGGTTGGGTACGACGACTTTTTCCGATACAAAGCGGTGAGGAAATTCTTTCATATAGTTTGCTTGGTTTGGGTTTAATGGGTTTTATTTATGCTGTTTTCGCGGGATATAATACGACTGTTTTTCCCAGAGAATTTTACGGTGAATCTCGCTTATTAATGGCAAATATTCAGTTCTTTTTGGGTGTATTGGCTTTGTTGGGTTTCGGTTGGCACAATTGGCGATCGCGTCACACGAATTAAAATCGGAATGACCGCATTCATAACTCCGAATTCCAATTCAGCATTTATTTATAACTAAAATCACGTCTTAAGTTTATGAGGATTGCGATCAAAGCTGACAAACCTTTAGAGGCAATAGCACTAAGTAGTGGACTAATTCCCAGTGGGGCAATATTGCCTGTGCTTAGTACAGCTTTGCGTTAATACGAGCGCGAATTTATCCATCATTTGTGCCACTGTATATGACCATTTAATGGGCGTAGCTGACTCATTGTGGCGACGATGCATCCCATGTTCAGATTTTAGCCATCGCGCCTTCTGTTGAAGTTGCTATCAAAACATAGCAGGAGGGTGAGAACCCCTGAAGATGTGTTTTAACCAGGGGATGAAAACCGACATAGCAGGTTTTAACCTGCTGTATCTATTTCTTTTTCAAGTATCAGATTATCAATCAATTCTTTGATAATCTGACTCATTGTTTTGTCTTTTGCACTGCATATATTTGTTGTAGCTTACAATCTACAAATAATTACGTTTGATAATTTTGTATTAATCCACAATTTACGATAATCGAATTGGGATGAATTAGTTTCCCTTATCGGTTTCCAGAGGCACTTTCCTGATAAACCTAGAAGGTGCCTTTCTTGCATACTTGCTCTTTGAAGCTATCAAACCGACAACCTTATCAACACTTTGATGAATCCACATCACTGCTCATCCATAGTATGCGTAATTTGTCAACACCTTCTACTCGACCGACGCTCTAGAGGAATACAAAGCGCAACAATGCAATGAGAGAGGATTTAGATTTTTAAAAGACCCATTGTTTTTTACACCAAGTGTATTTGTCAAAACTCCCGAAAGAGTCGAGGCGATCGCAATGATAATGGCACTGTGTTTATAAATCTATAATATAGCACAAAGAAAGTTGAGGCAAGAATTAGCAACATCAGGCGGCAGCATGAGAAATCAGGTAAAGAAATTAACAAATCCACCCACAATGAGGTGGGTATTTCAGCTATTTCAGTCAGTACATTTGATCATCATAAATGGACAGAAGCAAATGAGCAATTTAACAGAGGAGCGTCAAAAAATTCTGAATTATTTAGGTTCCAGTTGTAGTCTATAAATCAATACGGTTCAGTTAAGACATTTATTCGTTGAGACAGCAGGGGAGATGGGGAGCTTTCTGTGCAGGGGAGATTGAAGTATCTGCTCCTCTGCTCCTCTGCCCCTCTGCCTGCCTCAACAGATTAATTTCCTTAACTGAACTGTATTGGTCTATAAATTCCTGTATTTCCGCGATCGCCCCAGGAGTATATTCCACAGATAACAGTTGCCGCGATCCTACCTTTGGTAATTTCCGAGTTTGTAAATGCTGACTTAACGTTGTTTTTATTACACTTGCACACCGCACCGTATTGTCTCGTAGTCTTGTTCAAAAATCAAATAGATTCCTATATCTAGAACTTTTGCGGTGCGTAAGCTTATGCTTGCTGCTCGTGTTACTTTACTACACTCCTATTGGTATATTAAGGGTTTATCCCGAAAGGTGCAAGCTCTGAGCGGATTTTAATGAAAAAAATTTGTATTATGTAAGTTTTTAGTGTAAGCTATTTTTCATAGTTGATGAATAAGATTGTCAACAATTTAATATGAGTGCAACTATGATAGCTAATAGCTATCAGCTATCAGCTGCCTTCGCTCTTAATACTTGTTGGTTAAGGGGAAAAGGAAAAGGGTTAAAGGGTTACAATTCCCCCTTAACCCTTACCCTTTCACCTTTTCCCAAGCAAGAAACGTTTCCGAAAAAGAATCGCAAAACCCTGATCCTGTCTTGGGGAAAACCTAATTTTTGGAGATGTCTAATATGTGGGCAAGATGGTTGCGCTCAGCGAAAACTTCTGCTCCAGGACAGGAAATGCTGAGGGAACTACAGAAATTCCCTAAAGATTTTATATATGAGGTGTGGACGCAATACTGCAAGGGCTGAGGAGAAAAGGAAAAGAAAATTCCTCTTCCCCAAACCCAGTAACCTCTTCCCCAAACCAAACTCAAACTGAAAATACACAAAGCGAGCAGTATTGGGTTATGTCAAATAACTTGAAAATACGATCCTTTGACTTGCGACAAAATTTTTCTTTAACAAAGGAAAACAAGTATGTTAAATACAATTTTTAGTGCAAATTTCCCCCCATCTCAAAGCCGTTCTGTTACAGTAGTAATTCCAGCCCTGAACGAAGAAGGTAATTTAGAAAAGCTTTTACTGTATTTAGCGGAAACTTTCCAAAATCTTTATTTCACATTGCCAGTAGTTCTAATAGATGATGGCAGTACGGATGGTAGCCCTGAAATTCTGGCTCGTTTGAGTAAGCAATATAACTTTTTAAAAGTGATTCGTCATCCTCAGAGGAGGGGTGTAACCGGAGTATGGAAGACAGCTTTAGCCCATGTGACAACGGATTGGATATTTTGGGGACAAGCAGATTTAGAGTCTGATCCAAGAATTGATATCCCATTTTTGCTAGCAGCCTGTGTGCCTGGAGTAGATGCAGTGGCAGGTTGGCGACAAAAGCGTGGTGACGGCAAAAATCTTGCTTCTTCTGTAGCAAACTTCACTTGTCGTTTGGTCTTTGATTTAACAATTCACGACATGAACTGGATCAAATTAGTCCGGCGTGATTTATTATTGAGTTTACCCATTGAAAAAATCACCCATCGCTACTTATTGGCAATACTGGCAGCGCAAGGATATCGGATCACAGAAGTTCCTACTCCTTGGCATCCCCGCTACTCTGGTCAAAGTAAATTTGGCAAAGGGCGTCTTGTATCTTCCAGTATTGATTTTTGCAAGTTATGCTGGTGGTTTCAAACTGAAGGTCGTCGCATAAATCAAGGTGATAAAGAGCAGAAAAATGTAGCAATAAGCTACATTGATATTTACCAACAAAAATCTGTTTTTCTAGTAGATTTAATCAGTCATAGATAAACTCAATAGTTAGTGGTGATGATTAACAAGAAAAGAAATGATGAATGTGAAGAGCTATGAACATTCGAGATAAGCATATCTTAGTTGTGAGTTCCGTATATCCTCTGACTGCTGATGATCATCATGGTACTTTCGTGCGGGAAGCGATTTTACGCTTGCAGCTAACCGGGGCTAAATTTACAGTATTTGCTCCGTCATACGAAGCTTGCAAAGGTCATATATTAGACGGTGTTAAAGTTTATCGCTTTCGCTACTGTCCAAAACGCTTTGAGAATCTGACAGGGGATGGTGCTCCTACCAAGTTGCAACGGCAGCCTCTTTATTTGCTCGCAGCTGCGTCATATATCATACTGGGTACATTGCAACTATTTTGGGTGTGCCATAAAGAAAAACCAGACCTACTCCATATTAATTGGCCGTTTCCTCATGGATTGATGGCAACACCAGCAAGTTTTTTATTTTGCATTCCCATGATTTTTAGTTTTCATGGTGCTGAGTTAATGTTGAGTAACAGGTTTAGTTTTGTTGTACATATTCTTCGTTGGCTATTACCAATCACTACAGGTGTGACAGCCAATTCCTCTTTTACTTGCGGATTGATTCGTAAACTTTATGATGGACCTGTTAGTATTATCCCTTATGGTCTGACTGTAGAGGCTAAACCACCTCAAGAACGTCTAGCAAAAGAGGTGCCAAGACTCCTGTTTGTGGGAAGACTGGATGAACGCAAGGGTTTACAATATTTACTGGAAGCTCTACCTCTAGTTTTGGCTAAGCAGCCTGTACGCTTGCGGGTTGTAGGCAAGGGAATTCTTGAGCAAGAGATTAAATCCCAGTGCAACACCATGAATTTAGACGATGTAGTAGAGTTTTTAGGATTTGTCAGTAAAGAAGAACTAGCTATTGAATATGCTAGATGCGACATCTTTGTATTGCCAGCTATTGTAGATAGCAAAGGTGACACTGAGGGTTTAGGAGTTGTGATCATAGAAGCTCTAGCTCACCAAAAGCCTGTAATTGCCAGTGCTGTTGGAGGTATTGTGGATGTCATCGAATCTGGACTAACGGGATTGCTAGTACCACAAAAAGATCCACAAGCTCTAGCACAAGCGATTCTAACCGTCTTAGCAGATGCAAATGGAGCAGCACAGATGGGTCGAAACGGTTTGCAGGATGTCCAAACTCGTTTTAGCTGGTCTCGCATTGTCCCACTGTGGCAGAGTGTTTTTTCTACTGCTTTGGGAGCAGCCTCATTAGATTCTCTCTCTACGACTGTTGCAGAAAAATGATTCAATTTCGCCCCGTTGTTTCCCGTGCAGTTCTGACGACTCTGGTGTTAGGTCCAATAGGTATTATAGGAATTCTCTGTGTCACCGTGCTTCTGCCAGCTTTAAAAGATCCACAGTCAAGATTCTATTCTTCAGGTATTGGTTATCCTGCTGTGCAACGCTTGAGTGGCAAACCAATTAGAGTTGAGACAGTCTCAGTCATAGCAAAGAGTTTAGAGGATAGTGTCGCTGCACCAGGCAAATCCGTCGCTCTACAGCAGGTCGCTGTTCTCCCTTTAATATCGGGACTTGTGGAAAAAGTTTACGTTGTAGACGGACAGCACGTTCGTCAAAACCAGCCGCTGCTCCAATTAGAACAGACTCCTTTCAAAAATGCTGTCAGCACTGCCCGTAATAATGTAGCTATTTCTGAAGCAACTTTAAAGAGTTTACAGAAATCTGCCCGAGAACAATTGATGGGACTGAAAGCTAATGTCCAAATTGCTAAGAAACAACTAGCTGTAGCTGAAATTAAATTCAAACAGATTAGCCTCGTAGCAAAACAAGGGGCTATCAGTCAATTACAGTCCTATGATACAGAGTTGCTTTATCTTACTAGCAAAAACAACCTGATTACTCAACAGCAAACTTTAGCTAGTACCGAGATAAATTTAACCCAACAAATTGAAAGCGCTCGTCTGACTCTTGAAAATAATAGAATAGCTCAGCAAAATGCCCTCATAGACTTAAACCATACGGTAATTTATGCTAGTAACGATGCTTTGGTCAGTCAGGTCAATATTCATAGCGGGGAAGTAGCGAATGTACGCAACCTCTCTGGTAGCAATCCTCTTATGGTGCTAACTCATGATATTGTGTTCAAAGCTTATGTCGATCAAGCGCGGCTTAATGCTATCAAGATGGGCGATATTGCCACAATTCGGTTGGTGTCTTATCCTGGACAAACTTTTCAAGGGCGGGTGATCCGACTTAATCCCACAGTTAACACGCAACCAGCGAACTCCTCGGTTCAAGTGGGCGTGGATCGACAGTATACCTATAATGTTTGGGTTGCTGTCAAGGATCTTCAAATGCCACCAGGCTTGCAGGGCTATATTGAGTTTGATCAAGCAAAGAAAAGCTTAGTCATCCCAGAAAATGCTGTTACTCATTTATCTGCTGGTGAAGGGATGGTGATGGTTCCTGAGGTAGGGTTAGCTGTTGTCAAAAAAGTGAAGCTAGGGAGAACATTTGATAACCAACGCGAAGTCATAGCAGGTTTGAAGCTTGGTGAACAAGTTGTCCTTTCTCCTAGAGCTTTGAATCCTGGCGATCGCTTAGATATCGGATCTACTACACAAGTAGCAACTGATGGGCGTCCTTAAAGACACACAAGAGGGTTACCAGGAGAAGAAAATGCTTTTGTAATCACACAGAGGGGTTCGGGAGTATGAACAAGTTGCAAGGTTTGCTTAACTGGTTTAATCGAGTAAAAATCACGCTTTTAACAGCATCTCTATTTTTAGTTTTGGGAGCTATTTTTCCCTGGTATCATTTACCGCCCAAAGCTTTAGAAACTTTTCATACAAATCTTAGTTTCGCAAACCTAGGAAGATTGTTGGCAGCGATGTTTGTCATTCTGAACCTGGCTTTTGTTTTCTGGTTAAGTATTAATCGTGCTTGGCGATTAATTTTGTTGACAGGATTGATAACCGTTTTACTTTTTCCTTATTTTGTAACGACTTGGAGTCCTTGCGTCGCTTTCATAGCATCTGCATATTATAACCAGGGTCAAGCCGTATCAAATCATATAGATACAAATTTTTCCCAAGTACAAGCACAATGGAAACAGAATATATCCCTAAATCAGCCAAGCGTACCGCCGACAACTTTTGAGATGTCGATTCAGAACAGCCTCTTTTTTCAAATGCCTTCATGGAAGCAAATTATACTAGATGGATTTGGTTACAAAAACAGTTTCTTTGAGTTTATTGGTATGGGTTGGAGTTTTAGTTTGATTGGGATGATACTTAGCTTAATTGGGGTGTATTTGGGTGAACAGAAGGCAGAAGAGAGAATGAGCAGACATCACTTTCAGCATAGCTACTCTTTACCCGAGGTCTTTGTTTTTGAAAGCCAAGGAATTAATGCTTTTATGAAGGATATGAATCTCTTCCTACCTGGAACTTTATTATTTTTATTTCTTATTTTAGTTTCAACTATTATCGTAAATATTGTTAATTATAATCTAGACACTCAGTTTGCTAAAGGTGAGTATAACCAGGTTGTGAATATCAGCAAAACACTAACATTATGGTATCCTCCTTTACAGGGTGATGTAGATTTTTTAGAGCGGTTGGGAAGAGCAGAGTTTTATACAGGTAAACCAAAACTAGCTTTGATTTACTTTGTCAAGGGACTAGAAAGCTATAGAATAGGTGACTTTCAGTCAGCAGAAAACTATTTTCAAAGTTCCTTAGATATCCAAGATAATTTCTTTTTAGCCAGAGGATATCTCTCCTCAGCAAATCTGAATCAAGGGGTTAATCATTTGAATAATCCTAATAACGAAAATCCGGGAAGTGCAGTAGATATTTTTGAAAGAACATTGCAAATTTTTCCGTTTCATGTGGAGGCTCTTTACGACCTAATGTTAGCTAGTGTTGTGAATGGAGAATTTCAGAAATCAGCCGATGTTGCTAAAGAAATCATTAGTGAGCAACAATATTTTCAACAGCCGAGAATTGGTTTAATGGGACAAGCTTATTTGCATTTAAGTTGGGCTGAATATAATAATGGTGATTTTAATAAAACCTGGGAACGGTATCGTCAATCTGTGGATTATAAAAGTTGGAAGAAATCTTTGGTTGAGGAGCAAAAATGAAGCTGTCCGAACGGTGGTTGCCATTAGGATTGGTGTTAACCTTAGGGCTTTTGCTAGGGATGTTAAGTTTTTCTGTTTGGAAGAAAACACCTACCCCAGTAAACCGTGTTATTTGGTCGCAACGAGCCCAATGGATTGCTCCTCAAACACCAACCTATCGTTTTTATGCCCGTCACACCTTTTATTTACCTGATAATGCACAGGCGGGGTGGCTCAGGTTGAGTGCTGATCATGATTTCATCATCTATGTAAATGGACAGCAAGTGGCAATAGACAATAGTTCCGTCAATAATACTTCTGGTTTAGGTGCTAAGCGAAGTTTGCGGTTTCAAGGTTTCAACGATAGTAATTCCTACCAAGCTAAGACTCACTTAGCTTATTTACTTGCTAGTGTATGCAACTGGAAGTTAACTACTTATGTAGACTTGACTTCATTCTTACGCCCAGGGAAAAATGTCATTGGATTGGCAGTTCAAAAAGGACAAACAAATCCACGTGTGGTTGCTGAGGGGTATGTTTATCCTGTAGCTGATGCAACTCCCATTAACCTAACAACAGGAGCAAGTTCTTGGCGCGTTTCAAATTTCTGGCAAACTAGAGAATCGGTTCCATGGTTTGATGCAAATTTTCCTGATGAAAATTGGTCAGAAGCTAAAATTCTTGGTTCAGTTACGGAAACCACCTACAGTCGGTTGAGTCAAAATTTGTTTGAGCATCCTTTACAAGGAAGTTGGATCAGTGGAACTCAGAGTTCTAACGGTGAGGTATGGCTCAGGGGTGTATGGCAAATACCATCAAAAGGGATTTCTCGTGCCTATATTCGATTTGCTGGGAATAGTAACTACTCTTTGTTGCTGAATGGGGCTTTGGTGAACAATTATAAACTTAACGATAGTAACAAGTTACATTTATATGATGTCACAAAACTTTTACACCCAGGCAATAATATCTTAGCTGTGAGCTTGGCTAGTCCTTTAAATCCAGAATTAGCAAAAATCAATCGTAGTTATATTAACTTTTGGTTGGATGGATGGGGAGAAACACAAAGGGGTGAAATTGTTGGGGCGATCGCGACTGATAAAACTTGGACATCTCTTACCCACATCGTACCAGGTTGGGCAGAAGGTGCAGGTGAAGCTCAAAGAGCAAATCTTATGAGTTTACCTCAAGCGCAACAATTTCAATGGAGCTGGGAAGGCGATGCCTATCTACTAAATTACCCCAAGTGCCTTTGGCATCAGAGTATTTGGCAATTGGCAGGAATTGCCTTTGCTTTCATCTACGTCTCAATTTTAGGTTTTTGGCTAGGGCGTGGAGAGAGTTGGTGGGATGGGTTGAGTACAGGAGCAGCAATACTTTCACCAGGGACTTTGTTTTTAATCGGCATTGGTTTACTCAAACATCGCTATGCAGAAGCAGAAACCGGGTTGTTGTTTGCCCAACCAAAAAGCAATTACCTAATATTGTTCGGATTTATAAGTGTTGTCGTGTTGACATTGCTTTCCACCTTGCTCAAGCAAAACATAAAAAAATTCCCTCAATGGTTTCTCTGGTTCGTATTAGGTTTAGTTGCTTGTGTGAGTGTGAGCTGGGTATATGGAGGAAATGTTTTTGTCATTCTTAGCTTGGCTGTTTTCTCTGGAATTATTGTCTCAATTTCTTTGTGGATACAGCGACGAAAACACAAACAAATCCTACTTTTACAAGATGCTTTCCAAAGACAATGGTCTTCTTGGGGCGAGAAGGTTTTCCTCGTTCTCATTCTTAGTCTCGGTTTTGGACTAAGGGTTTATCACCTCAGTTTTATGGACTTAGATGCTGATGAGAATACTTCACTGGACGCAACTAGAGGCATTCTTCGTACAGGTATTCCCATAGCAACCTCTGGCATTTGGTACACTCGCGGTCCTTTCTATCACTACCTACTAGCTCTTTGGTTGAGGCTTGTAGGAGATTCTATCGTTAATGCCCGGCTTCTATCTGCGCTTTGGGGGACAGCTACTCTAATTTTAACCTATATTGTTGCTCGTCAATTAACCAAAAAAGTATGGATTGCCCTACTCATTACAGCAGTTTTGGCGATAAACCCTTGGCAACTTTGGTATTCTCGGTTTATTCGTTTTTATACTATTTTACAATTTTTTACTGTTCTCAGTTTCTGGTGTTTTTTAAAGGGTTTTATCGACAAGGCAGGAAAGTGCTATCAGTATGTTTTCTTTATAGCTCTAACTATTAGTTTGCTAACTCAAGAAATTAATTTAACACTTATACCAGTATTTCTTATCGCTTTTCTTTTCTTCTATCGTCCCTTTAACTTATTAAAAGACTGGCGAATCATATTGAGTAGCATAATGATGCTAGCCATCTTTATCTGTAGCCTGAGTTTCGCACTGATAAAGCTTTTAACTCCTTTAGCAGCGTTGTCTGACGCTACAGCTTCATATCTCAGGCTTCATTTTTCCGATATAACGGACTTATTGAATATTTTTTTTATAGGTCCTAATCGATTACATACAATTTATAGCCTACTTTTTTTTGCAGGATTTATCTACTTTTTGCAGCGTAAAGATGGGAAGCTTGTATTTTTATTTTTAAGTATAATTGTAAATATATTAATTGTAACTTGTTTAACTTATTATCTAGCAGAACGCTATGTTTATGGAGTTTATCCCTTATTTATTATGCTGTCAATTTACGGTAGTATCTGCATAATCAGAGATTTAGGTGAAAGGATGCAATCAATATTATATAATTTGCTACCGTTAAAACTGATTGCTCTAGGCTGTCTTCTTTTACTACTAGTTGGTAATATCGAATTTGGGAGAATTCTACCTAGCTATGAAGAAGCATTGCTGAGACGTAGCAGTGATATTTTCGAGTACATTCGCATTCACAAACAATCACAAGATATAGTCATTTCCTCTCTCCCTCCTGCTGCAATACGAAGTTTGGGTAAATTAGATTACTATCTATTTGCATCTATTGGATCAGAAAACTTTGATTCTTTGTATTGGCATGATGGTAGGTTAATTGATCGTTGGGCAGGAGGGGTAGTACTTAATAGTGTAGATCAGATGAATCGTATACTAAAACAGCCTCATCGTGTTTGGATTCATATAGATGATATTAGACATCCCAGAGTCGAGCATATACTAGCTCAATATGTTCAATATCTTGGTAAGCCCGTTTTTGAAACTTTTGGTGGTCGTCTGCGACTTTGGCAGTCAGAAGATGGATTACCAACTATCATATCCAATAAAGGCAAAGATTTAGGAGCTTACTAACACTCAAACATAAAAGGAAATCAGAGTGAAAATTAAACCAATTGTACTTTTTAAAACAATCATCAGTCTAGGGTTTATAGCTTTCGTATTAACTCGTATAGATATTGCTCAAACTGGAAAACAGTTTCAGTCTTTATCTTTACCTTTTATTCTCTTTGCCTTAATTTATTACACAGGCTGTCAATGGTTGAGTTGCTTACGCTGGCAGGTTATCCTACGGTCTTCTGGTTATTCAATCCCAATACCTAATTTACTCAGTAGCTATTTTGCTGGAATGTTTCTCAACATCTTTCTACCAGGCTCCTTTGGTGGAGATGCCTATCGTATCTATCGAGTAGCACAACAAACGAAAGACTCTGAGGCAGTACTCGTCTCTGTATTTCTGGAAAGATTTACAGGTCTTTTTGCTTTATCTGCTTTAGCTATTGTGGGTTTACCTCCTGCTGTAAAAATAGTGGGACGCTGGGATATTCTTCTATTGTTCTTCGGCTGTGTTGGTGCTTTGGTAGGAGGTGTTATTTTAATTATTAGTCCTCAGTTATTAATCATAATCGAGCCTTGGTTAAAAAAAATTCGTCTTCAAACTTTAGCTGCACGATTTGCTAAGATACAATTTCTTTTGAGACAATTTACTCAACACAGTCAATCTTTAATTTTATCTATTTTTCTCTCATTTTTATTAATGCTTTCTCTCGTTTATTATCACTATTTAATCGCCCAGCAACTGAAAATACCAATTTCTTATTTGGAACTTTCAGTTTTTATTCCTATTTTAGCAGTCATTACTCTGCTCCCTATATCTTTGGGAGGAATAGGAGTTAAAGAATGTTTATGGGTTTACCTGTTTACTCGCATTGGTTTGACGGGGGAGCAAGCTCTTCTTCTATCTGTCACTACGACAATTCTGGGTTGGCTTTTAGCTTTACCAGGGGGAATAGTATTGCTATTAGATTCTGCCGGCTTTCAGCATATTAGGCAAGTAGATAAACAGTAAAATTTTAGTTGCTAAGAGGAATTTATGAACCGCTCTCTTTTTCTGAAAATCTATCCATTCCTTCTCAAAAAACGTTCATTTTTTTTTAAGCTTGGGACACCATTACTTCAGATTTCCTCACTGTGGTATCGTGGCAACCAAGTTTTTTGCCCTTGTTGTGAAGGTCAGTTTCGTAAGTTTCTCCCATTTGGTGCTCAACGGCGACCTAACGCTATATGCCCTAGATGCTTATCTTTAGAAAGGCATCGGTTATTGTGGCTTTATCTCAAAAATAAAACCAATCTTCTATCAACAGATATCTATTTTCTTCATATTGCTCCGGAATATCTTCTGAAAAAATCTATTTCTGAGCTTCCTAATATTAGTTATTTGAGTGCTGATTTACAACCGCATGAAGCAATGGTACAAATGGATATCACAGATATTCAATATGAAGATCATGTCTTTGATGTGATTTTATGTAGTCATGTTCTAGAACATGTTCCAAATGATGCAAAAGCTATGCAAGAACTTTGCAGAGTTTTAAAGCCTGGTGGATGGGCTATTTTACACGTACCTCTTGACCCTAAACTTGAGCAGACTCTTGAAGGTTCTGGTGATTTATCACCTGAAGAACGAGAGCGCCTCTTTGGTCATCATGACCATGTGAGAATGTATGGTCGTGACTATAAAGATAAACTTGAGCAAGCTGGTTTTACTGTCAAAGTTGATAGCTACACTCAGGAATTAGGAAACGATAAATGTAAGAAATTTGGTTTGATGGCAGATGAAGATATATATTTTTGCACGTTGTCGAATAAAGGTATAAATCTACATTTTTCGATATGACTAAACAACGATTCTTTACAACGGACAGATTCTTGCCTTGGGAAAAACAAAGAACGTATTGTCCTCATCTTTGCGCCTTTGCGCTCTTGCAAAATTTATACTTCAATTATGCAACGCCTATTTTTTGTACAAAGCCATGATTTTCAGGACTGAACAATTTAATTAACCGCAGATTTATGCAGATGGATTTATAGTTTAAAAGGGATGAAAGGTGGTATATAAGATGAAGATAAAATTGATGGGGGTTAGAGTTCTCTTAGGATTCTTATTATCACTGATCAGTAACACGACGATGGCAACGCAGTTGATATTCACGACAGCACCTCATACTAGCAGTGCAGCTCAAAGTAGGCAATTGTCGGCTCAACTATCTGAAAAAACAGATCTTGAGAATGAGTCAAACGATTTGATTGCTAATGTCCTTTACCGAAATTTATCTACTTTATACAGGTCAATGACACCCAGTGGTGCTGCTTCTGGCGTGAATGCTTCTTGGGAACGTCACCAGGCTAAGGTATGGTATGTAGAGGGTCAGCGGTTCTCTGAAGAACTCGTCATCGGTGGGCTGATCAAAAATGATCCAAAGGCGATGACAGCAGCATTTAAGATGTTTGATTGGGGATTTGCCCATCAAACTGCTGATGGCAGTTTCCAGGGAACAGGGGATCCCTTTCACAGCACTTCTTTATTTGTGGCAGCTGTGGCTCGCTCCCTGTTAGTGATTCAACATTCTCCCCACTCAAGACAATATGCTGCTCAACTAGCCCATTACAAACCTCTGGTGTATCGTGCTGCTAGGTGGATGATTTCCCCGACTGTTTGGAAACCAGGAATTCAGCACAACCAGCCCTATACCCATCGTCGTTATTTGGTTGCGGCTGCTTTAGGACTTACTGGCAAATTATCTGGCGATCTTGAATTAATCAACTACGCTCGTAAGTCAATTGAGGACGCTTTATTGCTACAACTCCCAAATGGTGTTAACCCAGAAAAAGGAGGCTATGATAGCAGTTACCAGATGGTGGGTGTGCTTTATGCCGAGCGCTGGGTGATCTACTTCCCTAAAGATTCTCTTTCACCTCAACTGACAGCCATGATTAATCGGGCACTCTTTTGGGAGAAAACAAGAATCTCTTCCCTTGGGGTGATTCGTAATCAGGGCAATACCCGCACAGCAGGAGAAGAAACTGGAAGAGGTGGCAACGTGAAAAAGGTGGATTATCGATCTGTCATTCGTGGTTTTGCTTACTGGGCGTCTGTCACCAACGATCAACAATGGGAAGCGATCGCACGCACAATAGCACAGCACTACATCCCGAACACCTAAAAGATCGGGATGTCTGGTAGCCCCGAAGTATATGTATCAAAAAATTAAATGAATTACTACTACGGTATTTATATCGGGATTTTTATCGGGGTGGAAAGACGGCTCGTGCAGTTTTACTCCCTTCCCGGCGTAAGATTACCTATCTTCTGGATCTTCAAACTTGGCTGCCTTGGCACGGGCAGTCGCCTCAACGGGGGAAACCCCCGCACAGCGCTGCCCTTGTCTTGGTGAACCAGCGCTGCAGGCGGGAAACCCGCCGTAGGCGACTGGTGTTAGCGTTAGCGAAGCGTTAGCGAGTCTTCGAGCGTCAGCGGTAGCGAGGAACGAGCGTCACCCGAAGGGCGGTTTTTTATATCGGTCTTCTTAGGAGCGAGAAGGTTGATCAATGTTTGTACGAAACTCAGACTGACGCTAAATTTAAGTGCTAGTTCTCGATATGAACCCGGACGCTCAATATAAGCATTAATAATTTTTTTACGTAAATCATATGAATAAGCT
>JAQYWP010000700.1 GCA_029379285.1 Rhizonema sp. PD38 | reverse complement strand
GTAGGGAGAGTATCAAAGAAAGGTGAGAAGCACGGAACGTAATTTGCTGGTAATTAAAAGAGTGACTTCTTGGAAGGAAAAGTATGTCTTACGCTCAAACGAGGACTCAGACGAAAGCAGGGTATAAAGCTGGTGTACAAGATTACAGACTTACTTATTACACCCCTGATTACACACCAAAAGATACGGATATTTTAGCAGCATTCCGTGTTACACCTCAGCCTGGAGTTCCTCCGGAAGAAGCTGGTGCTGCTGTGGCTGCTGAGTCTTCCACCGGTACCTGGACAACTGTATGGACTGACTTGCTCACCGATCTAGACCGCTACAAAGGTCGTTGTTATGATATTGAGCCAGTCGCCAATGAGGACAACCAGTATATCTGTTACATTGCCTATCCTCTAGATTTGTTCGAGGAAGGTTCTGTAACCAATATGTTTACCTCTATTGTAGGTAACGTATTTGGTTTCAAAGCCCTGAAAGCACTGCGTCTAGAAGACTTACGGATTCCTGTCGCTTACTTGAAGACTTTCCAAGGTCCTCCTCATGGTATCCAAGTTGAGCGCGACAAACTGAACAAGTACGGTCGCCCACTACTAGGTTGTACAATTAAGCCCAAATTGGGTCTGTCTGCTAAGAACTACGGACGCGCAGTATACGAGTGCTTACGTGGTGGTTTGGACTTCACCAAAGATGACGAAAATATCAACTCCGCACCATTCCAACGGTGGCGCGATCGCTTCTTATTCGTCGCTGAAGCTATCCACAAAGCTCAAGCAGAAACTGGTGAAATCAAAGGTCACTACCTGAACGTCACCGCTCCCACCTGTGAAGAAATGCTGAAGCGGGCTGAGTATGCTAAAGAACTCAAAATGCCCATCATCATGCACGACTACCTGACAGCAGGCTTTACAGCCAATACCACATTGGCTCGCTGGTGTCGCGACAACGGTGTGTTGCTGCACATTCACCGCGCTATGCACGCCGTAATCGACCGTCAGAAGAACCACGGTATTCACTTCCGTGTATTGGCTAAGGCTCTGCGGATGTCTGGTGGCGACCACATTCATACTGGAACTGTGGTTGGTAAGCTGGAAGGTGAGCGCGGTATCACAATGGGTTTTGTTGACCTACTGCGTGAGAACTATGTTGAGCAAGACAAGTCTCGTGGTATCTACTTTACCCAAGACTGGGCTTCTATCCCTGGTGTAATGGCTGTTGCTTCCGGTGGTATTCACGTATGGCACATGCCCGCACTGCTAGAAATCTTTGGTGATGACTCCGTACTACAATTTGGTGGTGGTACTTTGGGTCACCCATGGGGTAATGCTCCTGGCGCTACCGCTAACCGCGTCGCCTTAGAAGCTTGTGTTCAAGCTCGTAACGAAGGTCGCAGCTTGGCTCATGAAGGAAACGACGTGATCCGTGAAGCCGCTAGATGGTCTCCAGAATTAGCTGCTGCTTGCGAACTGTGGAAAGAAATCAAGTTCGACTTTAAGCCTGTTGATACCGTCTGATATTTGGTTAGAAGTGAAGATTAAGGAGTTAGGAGTTAGATTCTATAAATAACTCCTTACTCATAGCTCATCACTCCTAACTCTTAAAGGCTGGGTCAAGCATGAATATTAAGCAAATTGCGAAAGACACAGCCAAGATGCTGCAAAACTACCTGACATATCAGGCAGTGAAGACGGTATTGGCTCAACTTAGTGAAACCAATCCTCCCTTAGCACTTTGGCTACAGTACTTTTCTGCTGACAAACTTCAAGATGGAGAACCATACATTGAGGAATTGTTTCGAGAGAAGCCAGATTTGGCGTTGCGAATCATGATTGTCAGAGAACACTTAGCAGAAGAAGTTACTGAGTACTTACCGGAAATGGTTCGCACTGGGATTATGCAAGCTAATATGGAACACCGTCGTCAGCATCTAGAACGAAGCACGCAACTACAGACATTTGACCCTCTATCTACATCCCAAGAGCAAGCTACCTCAGATCCTAGTTCAGAGGATCTTTAGTAGATAGTGTTTCGTAGTAGTTCGTTCTTAGTCAGCAACGAGAGCGACTACCAATCAAAAATAAACAACCAACAATTACTGTTTAGTTATGCAAACCCTACCAAAACAGATTCGTTTCGAGACTCTTTCCTATCTGCCTCCCCTCAATGATGCTCAAATTGCTAAGCAGATTCAGTACATCTTGACTCAAGGTTACATTCCAGCAATTGAGTTCAACGAAACTTCTTCGCCAACAGATTTCTACTGGACATTGTGGAAATTACCTCTCTTTGGTGCTAAAAGTACTCAAGAAGTATTAAACGAAGTCCAATCTTGCCGTTCTCAGTATGGCAACGGTTATATCCGTGTAGTGGGTTTTGATAACATCAAGCAGTGCCAAATTCTCAGTTTTATCGTTCACAAGCCTAATGCTAGTAGATATTAAAATCAGCAAGTATTAGAAACAAGACCCCCGATTTCGTAAAAGTTGTCGGGGGTCTTAATCTTGCGTGTTATTAACAAAAAATGTAACATGAGCGAATTAGAAGTGACTTTGAAACGGTAGTTAAAATTCAGACAGTGGTCGCAGTACTTAATTGTGAAGACAGGATGAGAAAATGCACATTAACTACACAGTTCAAATTTGGAAAGAAGACTCGCAGTTTGTAGCTCACGCTATGCCAATAGATGTGATGAGTTCAGGTTTATCGACGGCGATCCGCGAAAACCTTCCCCTCTTCGCGATCGCCTCTACAAATCTACTTGATTGGGCAAAAGAAGCCGCAAATATTTTCAGCAGTACAATTGAAGCGGTAGTTAAAATTCAGGCAGTGGCCGCACTACTTAATTGTGAAGACAGGATGAGAAAATGCACATTGACTACACAGTTCAAATTTGGAAAGAAGACTCGCAGTTTGTAGCTCATGCTATGCCAATAGATGTGATGAGTTCAGGGCAGACACCAGAGGAGGCAAGAATTGCCTTAGACGAGGCAGTTAACCTTTTTCTAGTCACTGCCGGTGACATGGGTACTTTAGAAGAAATTCTTCAAGAAACGGGTTACAAATTGCAAAATGGAAACTGGGTAAGCCCTGATTGGGTCGCAATTGAAAGGCATTCTGTAACAGTAGGTGTGTGAACATGGCGAGAATAACACCTATTTCCTGGCATAGACTAGAAAAGGTATTTCTTGCTACAGGTTTTCAATTTGCTAGGCAAGAAGGAAGCCAT
The DNA here is from genome assembly GCA_029379285.1 of Rhizonema sp. PD38. Classification (GTDB taxonomy): domain Bacteria; phylum Cyanobacteriota; class Cyanobacteriia; order Cyanobacteriales; family Nostocaceae; genus Rhizonema. The sequence goes on along the minus strand of JAQYWP010000700.1, from coordinate 1,833 downwards.
CGTTGCTACATAAAACCGGGCATCTCTAGACCTGTTGTAATTCCTACTTACGACTAAATACCTGTCTCAATCATCAGAAATAACTTGAAAACAGCCGGAATTTCTAGAGACGAGTATTTTCAATTGCTAAATGAAGTATGATTATTTTTTTGGTTAGGGTGAGTAGACAAGTTGCAACGCTATACTGAAGTTCTAGCATTATACAACAAAGCGATCACTCAATTACTTATATCAATAGAGTTTCGCATGATTTTTCCTGAAGTAAAAATGTCGTATCGGCTCAATAAGTCGGGGGTTGATGCTTCGTCTGAAGTATCTTATAGAAGGAGACAGTCTTCTATACTTCTTCCAAAAGGGGTTTCAAACCCTCCGTTCAAATCAACCCTTCTTCCTGATGCAAATTTTTGTATTTAAGCAAGAGATTTTGCATGACTCGTTCTTTTTAAGAAAAGAGTCATTAATGGCGATGTCATGAGTGTAGTAATGATCGCCATAATTACCATCATGGTGAATAAAGTTGGGGTAATTACGCCTTGTTCTAAACCAATATTGAGGATAATCAATTCTAGTAAACCGCGTGCATTCATGAGAGCGCCGATAGTTGCCGACTCTGGCCAATTTTCTCCTGCCAATCTGGCAGCTAGCATACAACCGATACCTTTTCCGAGAATGGCGATCGCGACAATTAAAACTGTGATTATCCACAAAGCAGGTGTATTGACTAGTCCAATTTGAGTATTGAGTCCGGAGAAAACAAAGAAGTTTGGCAGCAAAAATGCAGTCGTCAAAAATTCAGAATGTTGGCGGATACCTAAAGCGAATTCATCCCGTGGCATTGCTGTCCCTAAAATAAATGCACCAAAAATTGCATAGATACCTACTATATCAGTCAACCATGCACAAAACATCAAAACTATCAAGACTAAAGCTAGAATTTGGACGCTCACACCACCATCGCGTCTTGTCATTCGAGAGAAGATTTTAAATACAGGTTGCCCGATGAAGAACGTAAACAATACGTAACTAATTCCACCACCTATAGCAAAGGCGGCGATACTTATATTGGCTTTAATACTTGCAAGTACAATAGCCAGTAAACACCATGCACTTATATCATCTATCGAACCTGCGGCTAGTGCCAAAGTTCCAAAGCTAGTTTTAGAGAGACCACGCTCGTACAGCATCCGCGCTAACATGGGGAAGGCAGTAATTGACATGGAAGCACCAAGATATAAAGCAGCTGCCCAAGGAGTTACTCCTGGTTTAAATAAATCACCCTTACCATACAAAAATATTGCTGAAAAAGCACCTAAACTAAATGGCGCAAGTATTCCTGTAATAGAAACTAAACTTGCGCCATTCAGACGTTGCTTAATCAAATCGGTATCTAATTCTAGACCGACCAAGAACATATAAATTATCAGCCCAATTTGACTGATAGCGAAAAGAATTGACATTGATGGATTAGGAATTTTTGCTCCCGTCGCCAGTAAGATGGGAACCTTTGGAAATAGCCATTGCTGGAAATCGGGTGCAATCAACCCAAACAGCGATGGACCTAATATTACACCAGCCAACATTTCGCAGACAACGTCGGTTTGCCCAAGATAGCGTCGTCCCACAATAGTGACGATGCGACAAGTCACTAGAATGACCGTTAGTTGCAGCAATAGCCTTAGAAATAGATCGAAGTTTGACATATCATTCCTTGTTGTAGTGTGACGTTATTCATCTACAAGCTAATTTCTGGCAGATCTATAAACGAGTAAACAATATACTTCGACGATTTAAGCTTACTTAGATTTGCATAAGATATTAAATCAAGCTTTTTTG
>JAQYWP010000699.1 GCA_029379285.1 Rhizonema sp. PD38 | reverse complement strand
CTGCTGCAACCTGTCCGATTAGGGGCGATCGCTCTATAACGCCTTGTGACAATAGTTTAGAAATCGCGTGAGCTAATGCGACAAAACCACCTGTAATAGCTGTTGTCCTGGTTCCAGCATCTGCTTGCAACACATCTGCATCTACAGTCAGTGTTAACTCTCCGAGCGTTTCTAAATTCAGTGCTGCTCGCAAGCTTCGTCCAATTAAACGTTGAATTTCTTGAGTCCTTCCTGACAATTTCAAAAATTCCCTTTCTTGCCTTTGCTGAGTAGCACCTGGTAGCATTCTATACTCTGCTGTCAGCCACCCTTTACCAGTCCCTTCTAAAAACCTGGGGACTTTGCGAGTCACGCTGACAGTACAAAGGACTTGGGTATCACCAAATTTTGCCAGAACAGAACCGGGAGCAAAGTGAGTGAACCCTTGTTGAAAGCTAATAGGACGAAGCTGGCAAGCTTGCCGACCGTTTGAACGTTGCCAAACCATATGTGATAATGCAAGCAGTGGACGAAAAATTTATATGAAGGTAGTTGGAGGTGGGGAAAACCCCTTTAGTAGCGCTAAGTTTTAAGTAAAACCCCTGACCACATCCCATCTAATACCTACTTTTCATTTGCAAATTATTGATGTAAATTTTATCACAAATTGTTGAAGAAAACTCATTTTCCCGAACTGAATTATCGCGGGCTCAACACAATTCGTAATTCTTAGGACTATGGTCACGACAACTGACCGTCCCACCGTTATGGAGAGTACACTCTTTAATGAGGAATTGTAATTGTGCAAGAACTCTTGACCACTTAGTTTATCCTAGTTAATTAGACACTTCTATGGTTGCCCAGTTAGAAACTAATAGCGGAAATTTGACTTCAAGCCTCTCATACTCAGTAGAAGGTTTAGTACAGGTTTTCACCACTTCGCATCGTAACTTTTTCACTAGTGTCATGGCTCAAGCACTGAGAACGGCGGGACAAGGAACACCAGTGTTAGTCGTGCAGTTTCTCAAAGGCGGTATTCGTCAAGGACATAAATATCCCATCCAACTTGGACAAAAATTAGATTGGATTCGCTGCGATTTGCCTCGTTGTATTGATACACCGAATTTAGAAGAAAATGAAACCCATGCCATCCAAAACCTATGGCAATACACACAGTCTGTCGTTATTGAAGGTAAGTATTCTCTAGTCGTGTTAGATGAGTTAAGCTTGGCAATGAACTTTGGCTTAATTCCCGAAATGGAAGTCTTAGCTTTTCTGGCGAAACGTCCTGCTCATATCGATATCATTTTTACAGGTACAGAAATGCCTAAATCTATTCTGGATTTAGCAGATCAAATTACGCAGATCCGTCGTAGTCATCAACCTTGAGCTATTTAGAATTTAAGCTCAACCTAAGAGCAGTTTTTGATACGCTGATTTTAAATTTATATCGGTTTTGACTTGTGCTTGTTGTCATTTTAACTCTTGTGTCAGTACTTGACTAGCTGCCTAAAGTTGCTCATGTCAAGACTGATGTCGGATTAAGCAGGAATTGAGCAGCTTTTTGTGTCGTTGCTTCAGATAGCTGAATTTGTTTAAGAGTTACTAAACCTTCGCTGACAAAAGAATCTCTTACTAAAGCTTTCTCTCCTCCATTGAAGAGAGTTTCATAAAAAACTTCCTTAATTCCAGCAGAAATAATTAACTTCAAGCAAGACAGACAAGGTTCTAGAGTCACATAGATACTTGCTCCTTCTGTGGAAATACCGTGCTTTGCTGCTTGGGCGATCGCATTTGCTTCTGCATGGACAGCCCTTGATGGTAATGTTTTACTCGCATCGCAACTGCTTAACCCAGGATAGCAGTATCCCTGAGCCGTACAATGAGCCGAACCCGATGGTGAACCATTGTAACCCGTTGCTACAACCTGCTTATTTTTCACTATCACAGCACCCACTGGAAAAGCAAGGCAAGTTGAACGAGTTGCTGCCAATTTAGCCAACATGAGAAAGTATTCATCCCATGTTGGTCTGAGGTAAGATTCGTCTTTTCGCAAAATATCATGCATAATTATTTGTTTACTGTAAACTGTTAACTCTTAACAGTCTACTGGGGAGTGCCGATGCTCAACCGCTTGGTCAAGGCATTTGAATGGTAAAATAAAAAGTTTGAAATTTGAGTAGATAGACATGACTTCTGATAGTCGAGTGATTGTTAAGGTTAAGCGATTAATACCAGAGGCGCAAATTCCTAGATACGAACATCCTGGTGACTCAGGTGCTGATCTTGTCGCTGTCACTGACTACACACTGCAACCGATGCAATGGTTTGCCGTTCCCACGGGTTTATCAGCAGAAGTGCCAGTGGGTTTTGAACTACAGATTCGCCCTCGAAGTGGTTTGGCACTCAAGCATGGTGTAACGATATTGAATACACCTGGAACAGTTGATGCTGGTTACAGGGGAGAAATCAAAGTTATCTTGCTTAACTTGGGATATGTTGCCTTCCAAATTAATAAAGGACAGAAGATTGCCCAACTTGTTGTTGCCCCTGTTGCTTGGGGAAAATTTGAGGAAGTTGACGAATTATCCTCTTCCCAACGTGGAAACGGTGGTTTTGGTTCAACAGGCATTACTTACGTTGAAGTAAGCAACGAACAATCCCAACATTAGGTATTGGGTAATGGCTAAAGCGGTTATAAGGAAGATAATTCTCTTTGTCCGCTTCACCAATTAGCACGCACCATATACGGAACAAAACTAAGGTGATCAATATGGAGGAATTTGTAGAATCGCTGACTGAAGAAGAAGGCAGTTTGCTACAGCCTTTTATGACTAATATAGATCGCTCTGTCTTTGGTTTGCGAAATCTACCAGAAGTTGTCAAAGGTGCATTGTTCTCACGATATAGTCGTAGCGATCACAGCTTGCGTCGTATCCTGCTTGATGAGTTTATCAAAGCGCAAAGTCTGTCGGAGGGAAGCTTCCCCCCGGCGAGCTTTGCACCAGAAGCTCATTTTACTCATATCATTGGCGGAGGATATGACAATAACACTGACCAATTGGTAGCAATTCAACAAGCAGAAGCGTTTTATGATCGCGTTTTAATTGGTTATGGTGATGACTCAGTTGCAGAACTCGGAGGTGCCCATATTGCCTGTGAAGGGATTAGCAATATTGCCTCAATTGCCCTTGAGGACAGCCGTTTGGGAATTTCTCCCTTAGAAAAATCTACCAGATATGTCCCGTTTAATCAAAAAATCAAGGGGCGCTACCGCTACTATCGAGAGCCATCTATTATAGCATCCAGATATGCAGAGTGTTATGAGTCCACCTTAGATCGTTTATTCGACACGTACACTGCATTAATCGATCCCCTGTTAACGTGGGTACAGAGTCGTACACCGCGAGATCCTGATACCTCGGAAAGAGCATACAAGAATGCCACGAAAGCCAAAACGTTAGATTTGTTGCGTGGGTTACTGCCAATGGCAACTCTAACTAACGTTGGTTTATTCGGCAACGGACGCGCATTTGAATATTTGCTAGTTAAGTTTGCTGCCTCACCTCATGAAGAAGTGCGTGTGCTGGGATTGGCTATGCAACAAGAACTAGATCAAATTATACCTTCATTTGTTAAACGCGCAAAAACTGAACGGGGTGCCCAATATGCACGATACCTTCAAACAAATCGCGAACGTACAGAACAACTTGCACAAAAACTTTTCCGGCAAAGCTCGCCGGACGCAAAGTCTGCCGGGGAGAGTACTCTCTCCGGCGAGCTTTACGGAATCTTCCGCCCGGCAGACTTTGCGCAAACACAAAGCAGTACCCCATTAATTCAATTAGTTGAGTACGATCAGGATGCTGAAGTAAAGGTTTTTGCCGCGATCCTTTATCCCCATACCAATCTGACCTTGGCTGAAATTAAAGAATATGTTACCAATTTATCAGCAACAGAACGGGTTGAGATTATCAACACTTATGTAGGCGAACGAGAGTCTAGGTTCCATCGCCCTGGTCGTGCTTTTGAAGAAATATATTATACATTCGATATTCTAGCAGATATTGGTGCCTATCGTGACTTGCACCGACACCGTATCCTGACACAAGAACGCCAACACTATTCTGTTCGTCACGGGTATGTCGTTCCGATAGAACTAGAAGAAGCAAACCTACAAGGGCAAATGCGCGAAGCTTTGGAGTATGCTGCTGAAACAACTGAGTTGATTAGTTCACACTTACCAGATGCAGCACAATATGTTGTCCCTTTCGCTTATCGAGTGCGCTGGCGAATTAAGTTGAATCTTCGTGAAGTTTATCATTTTGTAGAATTACGAAGTTCACGACAAGGGCATCCTTCCTACCGCGCAATTGCACAAGAAATGTATCAACTTATTTGGGAAGTTCATCCAACATTGGTAGCCAACATGCATTATGTTGACCTTAATGATTATGCACTCCAGCGATTAGCCGCAGAGCAGCGACTTGATATAAAGTTGAACAAAGAAGTGGGGAGTAAGAGCGGGTTTAATTCAGATAACTTATGAGTAAAAGCTCATGTATGCTTGAAAACCGCCCCTACTATCAACTAACCACTAACTATTAATATATTTTCATGAGCAATCTGCCCAAAATTGACCGTCAAAGAGAGCATCAAGCGAACGAACGGACTTTCTTAGCTTGGCTACGCACTTCCATAGCATTAGTTGGCTTTGGTTTTGCCATTGCTCGATTCGGTTTATTTCTGCGCCAGCTTAATTTTGCTCTAATTGGACAGCCCCCAACCCCAAAACCCTTTTTTGACTCTGAAGATTTAGGTATTTGTTTGGTACTTTTTGGTATTCTTACTATAGCCTTAGCAGCTTGGAGATATAACCAAGTTTTCTGGCAAATTGAACGAGGAGACTATCGACCTTCTCGCCTGGGTGTTTGGGTGATAACTGGAGTCGTAATTATTTTTGGATTTCTCAGTATTCCTTTACTTCTTTTGCGAAGTACGGTACCGACTCCATCTCGCGTTTTTCACCCCCAATCCCCGAAACAGTAATGAGTAATGAGTAATGAGTAATGAGTAATGAGT
>JAQYWP010000698.1 GCA_029379285.1 Rhizonema sp. PD38 | reverse complement strand
CACACAAAGTCTTCCGGACACTTGCCGAGATCCGGAGAGCTTTGTGCAAAGCCCGCCTGTTGATTGTTTTTAATGAGAATTTTGTATATTTATTGTCGATTTTGTCTAAAGATGTGCCAATCTAAACAAGCTCAACAAAATTAGCCTCACGCACAAAGTAGTTAAAACGCAATACGGTTCGGTTAAGGAATTTATCTGTTGAGGCAGGCAGTTCTTGGGCAGGGGAAGTGAAGCAGCAGGGGGAGAAAGAATAGCTTTTCATAAACTCTTTACCTCCCCTGCCTCCCCTGCTTATCCGAACCGTATTGAGTTAAGACGAGGCAGCACGAATTAAGCGAGGCGATCGCCCTTAAAGAATTTTTGTTGATAGTAGTTCTCAATTACATCTCATACACTCGCTTCCTCTCCCAAGTTTGGGAGAGGGGTGGAGCGCGAATAGCGAGCTTAGGAATTACGTATTTGACACTCCTCGCTCTAAAGAGACGAGGATTCTTTAAGAGTTTCTGCCTTATCTCTTAAATATCCGACTGTCGGGCTATTAACCTCGAAGGCATGGTTCTCAGTCTCAATCACTATGGATTGATATCTACTGAGCGTCACTTTCCCACAGTCCGTAGGTAGAGTCAATTCTTTACTTGGGAAGACTAATCCCACTCTTTTAGCTGTAATGCGCGATGCTTTGGTATCTGCATGTTCTGTATATTGACAAGCGACACACAAATACTTTTCACCCTCACGACTTTTCTTATCTATATGCCCACATTTGGGGCATTCGAGTGATGAATATTTGGCTGACACCTCTACAACGGGCTTTCCTGCTTTTAAAGCTAACCAGGCAATCTTGTTAAAAATCTCGCCCCAACCCGCATCAGCAATAACCCTATTTAATCCTGTTTTTCTCGATGCTCCATTGTGCTTATAGCCTCCTTTACCATCAGACTTAGGCTTTGCTCGCTTAATCATATTTTTGATGCGTAGATCTTCACGAGCCACGACATCAGCCGTTTTTACTATAATGCTAGCCGCTTGCCAGCTATAGCCATTACGATATTGCGCCAATTTATGATTTTGCTTAGCGAGCTTTTTTATTGCTTTGATTTTATTTTTGGAACCTTTTCGCTTACGACTAATGGCGCGTTGACGCATTGACAACCGCCTAGCTGTACGAATATTTGTCGTAGGGTGTTTATTCTCAATAAAGCTACCGTCAGATAAGGCAACTAGCTTGTGAATACCAACATCAATACCGACTATTGATTTACATTGTTCTAGTGGCTTGATATCAGGCAGTGAACCTGTTAAATCAACCAACATGCTGATATACCAGTTTCCGCCTTCACGCTTGATGGTGCAAGTCCTCAAGTCCTGAATGATTGATAAGTCCCGGCTATTGTGAAATTTGACATCCCCAATACCCGGCAAATACGCTGAAGCGTAATTCTTTCTAATGTCACGCAACAGCACACGTCCGGGCTTGTACTCAAAAGAATCTAGACGTTTAATAAATTGCGGATAACCTTTTCCGTTATCAAAAAAGTTAGAAAAAGCTTTGTCGAGTTTAATAATATTACGTTGCAAAACATCTGAGTCGATTGCTGCAAAGTTATTCAGGGACTTCCTTAGTTGTGTAGTAACCTTCATCTGAATGCCAGATGCAGAATCCCAATCAGTCTTAACTGCAATAATTTCTTTTGTTAGCTTATCTTTGACTTTGGTTTGTTTTGTAGCTAGTTTTAGTTGATGAGGGATAACGCCATGCTTAACAACAGGGCAAGTTAAAGGGCAGCAAGAGCCATATTCGATTCTTGATTCTAGTTCACAATGTGAACCATAAGCGTAAACAATTGAACCATCGTTGTGTTTGTTGTTAGACTCAAAACCGACCGTTCGTTCTCTGAAAGCGTAATTCCGATGTTTTCTTAATGTGACTAACCATTCTTCAAGAGTTGCCTCCTGAGATCGGTTAGGCAACAATTTAAAATTCCATCATATTTGCATATTTGAGCAAAGCTTTATATGCTATATCTTTAGTATAGAGTCAGCATATTAAAATGTCAACCAAAAATACAAAAAAGATTGGAAAAAAGAGAAAAAGAAATGAGCCAATTTTGCATGATGAATTAAAAACAAGCAGACATTTGTTTTTAACACCCACGGCATGGGAAGTACTGAAAGCGCGAGCATTAGAGAAAGAAACAAGTATAAGCGAATTAGTGGAAGCATGGGCGAGAAATATTGACGGCTAATTTATTAGCCGTTCGTTTTTCCTCCGTGGACTAAAGTCACACGGCTTCCAAACGTTTCGATCTCTTTTAGGTGATTTAAACGAGAACCGCTATAGCCATCTAGAAAAATGTAAATTCAGATTTGCTGCCCAGAACCCCCTTGACTGACACCGCCTCTTCACAATCAAACTTCTCCTAGGTGTGAATTTTGTTGCTCGCTGGTATGAAATTGATTCACTATTGCCTGGATGAGGATTTCTGGATCGTCTGTTTGTATTCCTAACTGTTGGGCAATTTGGTTACGTAAGTTTACATCCTGCTGCATTAGCGTAAATAATTCTTCTAGGGAAATGCTTTGTGCATCCTCTTCTTCTAGAGATTGTTCTGCTGATTGTTGTTTATCCGGCTCAACAATAGTGTATGTGGATGCGTCGGTTGTTTCAGCATCTGGGCCTTCATACTCCCAGATTGGAACACTCTGGTTGCGTGTTAACAACCTCATTCCCAGATCATAGGCGGTATCTCCAACTTCCCCAACACCCAAATCGCCCAGCTGCACGAGCCGAGAAGCTAGCTCATTATTGGGTGTTGGCGATTCTAGCAATCTTGCACCAAAACGATGCAACCACTCGATCCAGCGTTCGGTTGGGACACGATGTTCTATATTATCTAGCCAATGACTCGCCCATGTTTGCCCTCGTGCCTGATGCACTCCCTCTAAGAGTTCGGTGAACAGAAATTCTAGATCCGTATCGTTGAGGGGTGGGGGTGGTTCTTTTGGGACGTTTACCCACGCTTTTGCTTTACTTGGCTTGACGCCAAATAATTGTTGAAAAAACTTTTTGAACCACTGAATTAGCCTCTGAAGCATCTACCACACCCTCAAGAGATAGTTACTTTAAGATTGTAGCCATGTCTTACGACAAGCAGCTACGAAGATTGGCAAGATAGGACATGGAGTCACAGAAGAATTGTTCGCTCTTGCGGTCTTGCCCCCTGCCCTTCCACCCTTTCTTTGCTCGAGTTAGAATAGTCTAGCCCGCTCCTCTGATGGGTGCTACTGCTCAACTACCAAAAGGCATTGACAATGTAAATCTATGTCTTACGAACCGCTACACCACAAGTACCGCCCAAAGAGTTTTGCTGAATTGGTGGGACAAGAGGCGATCGCCACTACCCTCACCAATGCTATCAGTACAAGTAAAATTGCGCCTGCCTATCTGTTTACAGGGCCAAGGGGTACAGGCAAAACTTCTAGTGCCCGTATTCTGGCAAAATCTCTAAATTGTCTCAAAAGTGATAAACCTACATCTCAACCCTGCGGCGTGTGTGCTGTTTGCCAGGGAATTACTAAGGGCAATTCTTTAGATGTGATCGAAATCGACGCCGCCAGTAACACTGGTGTTGACAATGTCAGAGATTTGATTGAGAAAGCACAGTTTGCCCCAGTTCAATGTCGCTACAAGGTCTATGTGATAGACGAGTGTTTAACTGGGGATTCTCTAGTTTTAACCGATGAGGGTCTTTATCGGATTGATAATTCTAATATTAAAGGTAAACAGGTTCTCAGTTATAACGATATTACAGGACAGTGGGAATTCAAAAGAGTTCTGAGGTGGTTAGATCAAGGTGAACGTCAAACATTAATTATTAAGACAACTCATCGTGAAATTAGATGTACTGCTAATCATCTCATCAGAACAGATAAAGGATGGACACCAGCAAGAAACGTCGGTGCAGGGGTGAAGATACTATCGCCAGTAAGTGTAGATAAGGCTTGGGCGTTGCCAGCATACAGTCTTACAGGCATTGTGCCGACACAAAAGGATCGGGAATTTGGATTAGGACAGGATATTTCCGTATCCTGGGTACAACCAGCTCAAGAAAATGGATCTCACATCTTCAAAAGTCTTTTATCCTTACAATGGGTGACAAGTTTAGAAACAGTGGAATCTGTTCGTCTCGGTAAAGTTGAACTAGTTTATGACATTGAAGTTCAGGATAATCACAACTTTGTCGCTAATGGGCTTTCTTTGCATAACTGCCACATGCTCAGTAACCAAGCATTTAATGCGTTACTGAAGACACTAGAGGAACCACCGAAACATGTTGTCTTTGTTCTGGCAACAACCGATCCGCAAAGGGTATTACCAACAATCATTTCCCGCTGCCAAAGATTTGATTTTCGGAGAATTGCAATGGAGGCAATGGTGACGCATTTGAGTGCGATCGCTCAATCCGAAAATATCAACATTGCTCCGGAATCTCTCTTTTTAGTAGCTCAAATTGCTCAGGGAGGATTGCGAGATGCAGAAAGTCTCCTCGATCAATTAAGTTTGTTACCTGGAGTTGTAACACCAGAAAGAGTTTGGGATTTAGTCGGCTCAGTCAGCGAACGGCAATTACTCGAATTGTTAAGTGCGATCGCCTCTGACAACCCCGAAGCAGTTTTAGACTGTACGCGCGAAATTCTAGATCGTGGTAGAGAACCTTTAACGATTCTCCAAAATCTTGCCGCCTTCTACCGCGATTTACTCATTGGCAAAACCGCACCCAGTCGCAATGATTTGATTACTTGTACTCACCAAACTTGGAAAGAAATTGTCGATTTTGCCCAAAGTTGGGAAATAACTGCAATTTTAGCAGGACAACAACATTTACGTAGTGCTGAAGCTCTATTGAAAAACACTACCCAACCACGTTTGTGGTTAGAGGTTACATTGCTGGGATTATTACCCTCAGCCCAAAGCATTCAGCCATTAGCAAAACCCTCGTCTTCCCCTACTATCCCAGTCTCCCCAACTCCATCATCTACCCCCACTATCCCACTTTCCCCAACTCCATCATCTACCCCCACTACTCC
>JAQYWP010000697.1 GCA_029379285.1 Rhizonema sp. PD38 | reverse complement strand
GCGTGGTGGGGTTCAGTTTCTACAGAAATTACGGTTAATTAACCGGACATGATATGAGACAGTTTTTAATCTGATTCCCAATTATCTAATACTTAATTCATAAATATAAATTTATGTTTATTTATACTATATCTTGTACTTTATTCTTTGTAAATACTTAGCGATCGCACCATTCTAAAGTAATCTCAAGATTAGCTGTACTCGAACTTTTTGCCAGTACAGCTGTAAGCTTGCCAGATTCAATACCAATATCTATGCCAAATTTTACAGAAGCTTTATCTGGTTTTACCCGATGCACTGTTTCTGCAATTTCTTTGGTTAAAGATTCGATAGCGGTGGAGACTTCCTCAAATGGTCTGGTTTGAAAACTTATTTTGCGTTCGCCAATTAGCGTAGTCTCAACTCTGATAAGAGTACCATCTCTAAGTTCTACTGTAATAATTTTGGTTTGGAGTTCCATATTTATTTAACTGGATTACTCTAGCTTTTATAGCATTCAATCGCAAGTACATTTCGTCAGAAGTCAATAGACAACAGACAAGATATATATGTACAGACTTGAGTGTTAAGCTGTTTTAAACTGTCTGTTTATTCATACCGTACTTTGCCAGTACATGGGGTGCAGAAATAGATTCCTGACCCCAAACTGCCAAAAACTCTTGTATCTCAGGCTTTTTCATTCTTAATTCCGCGTACTCCTTCACAAGAAACAAGCGTGACAAGCAGCGTCTGATAGAGAAGCGGTACTAGCCATAAATTTTAAGTAAACAACAGGGCGATTGGCGCTCCTGTGCTACTTATGAAAGAAAGTTTATACACAACTACATAATCTTCCTCATCTTCCGCAAAGCAGTACTAATTAATTTCCGCCGACGTTCATGGCTGCGATAACAGCCTTCTGACTGACATCCTTATATAGGGTATTCAAAGACTTCATAACCACTTCAGTTGTCGTTAAATTTGCTAGATTTTCCTCTTCTTGTGATAAAGTAATTGCTCCTAATACATCTAAAACTGTCTCACTACTAGATGGTACAATCACAACCAAAGAGGATTCTAAGGGCTGATTATATTGCCAAAATGTATCTATCCTTTCTAAAAAGTGAGTATTAGATATAGACTCTTGTAAATCTGGTGTTTCAGTTGTTTTTGATATTGCTGGTAATTTTTCTAAACTCCTAGTACTACGTAACTGACGTAAATCGTTAATAATTTGTTCTTTGGTACGTCCTCGTAGTTGAAATAAGACAAACGGATCTTCACTAAAGCGATCGCCTAACTGGTAGTAAACTGCAGCAATATGCTTGCAGGGATTAGCCTTATCAGGACAAGAACACTTACTGTGGACATCTGACAGCGTAAACGGAAAGAGTGAAAGACCATTTGTTGTAAATACTTCTTCCATATTTTTTGGCATTTCTCCCGCTAATAATTTCGCGGAAAAAATAGCCTTTTGAGACATAGTTTCAATTATGTAACCCCATTCTTCATCACTAAAAGGGTCAAGAGAAAGGGAAACTTTGTATGGTTCCGGGTCACTTCCTTGTACTCTAGATAATACCTTGGCACCTTTGAAATCAATACTAAGAACATTTCCTTGTCGCGCATAATTTCTAGCACGTTCTAAACGTTTTTTAAATCGATAGGAATCCAATAATTCAAGCCATCTTTGTGACCACCATTCTCGACTAGCTTGCAGAGTGTAATTAGTCATTTTTTTATTTGATTGTTGATTTTTGATTGTCAAATATGACAACTAAAACAAGACGGAAATAAACTACTTATCTTTTATATATTGACTTCTGCCCTCTGCCTTCTGCCTTGCCGCCCTTGGCGGCGTGACTTTTGACTTTTGACTTTTTACTCTTGAGAAGCGACTGACTCCTGTCTTTTATTCATTCTGTGTCTTCAATCACCGTACTGCGATCAAGGATTAGTAAATCACGGAGTTGGTTTGTATCTAATTCTGTCAACCATTGTTCACCTGCACCTACAACTTGTTCGGCTAACTGTTTCTTACTTTCAATCATGTCGTGAATTTTCTCTTCCAAAGTGCCCGTACAGACAAATTTATGCACCTGTACATTGCGAGTTTGACCAATACGAAATACTCTATCTGTAGCCTGATTTTCAACGGCTGGATTCCACCATCTATCAAAGTGGAAAACATGATTTGCTCGCGTTAAATTCAAGCCGACACCACCAGCTTTTAGTGATAAAATAAAAATGGGAGGTCCTTCGGGATCGTGTTGAAAACGATCTATCATCTCCTCACGTTGTTTTTTGTTAGTACTACCATATAAAAAGAATGTTTCTCGCTTGAGTTGTTTTTCTAAGTAGGGTTTTAGTAACTTGCCCCACTCGGCAAATTGAGTGAAAATTATGACGCGATCGCCCTCTGCTAAAGCAACATCTAACATTTCCTCCAAGCGCTGGAGTTTACCAGAACGATGTTTTGATGTATCCTCCTTTAAATATTGGGCTGGGTGATTGCAAATTTGTTTGAGCTTGATCAGTAACGCTAAAATCATCCCTCGGCGTTGTAAGCCTTCAGACTGTTCTATCTCAGCCAGTGACTCCTCAACAACTTGTTGATAAAGTGTAGCTTGTTCAGTACTCAAACCACAAAATACAGTCATCTCCTGCTTCTCTGGTAAGTCTTGAATAATTGAGCGATCTGACTTTAAGCGACGCAGGATAAAAGGTTGGACTAAGGAACGTAACTGAGTTAACGAAGCGGCATCTCCATATTTTTCTATTGGTATAGCAAACCGCCGTTGAAAAAATTGTTTATTTCCCAAAAAACCAGGATTAAGAAAATCTAAAATCGACCATAGTTCTTGCAGTCGATTTTCTACTGGCGTTCCCGTTAAAGCAATGCGAAATGTAGATTCTAGCTGACGCACCGCTTGCGACTGCTTCGCATCAGAATTTTTAACATTTTGTGCTTCATCTAAAACGATGCCCTGCCAAGAAACACTTTGTAATGACTTGACATCCCGGTGAATCAGTGAGTAACTGGTGATGACTAAATCGTGCTTTGTCATTGCTTCGGTAAATGCCTTACCTTTAGGGCGTTTGTCACCGTGATACTGCAAGACTCTCAGCGAAGGACCAAATTTCTTGACTTCCCTTTCCCAGTTTCCTAAGACGGAAGTTGGGCAAACAAGTAGTGTTGGTTTTTCCAGTGCTTCCTGTTCTTTGAGGTGTAGGAGAAACGCGATGAATTGGATTGTGTTATGGCAAATAATATTGTTAGCAACAAAGTTGTGATGTCCGCTTACTTCAAAGTCGTAAACCCACCCTTCATACTCGACATCCTTAATACTTTCAATTTTGCAATAAAAAACTTCCATATCGAGAAAGCGTTGCAAAGATTGCTGCGTTAGGTTTAACTGTTCTATATCTAAGTGGGCAAAGGCTTCCAGGGTTTGAGTTGTCCATTTAGAAGGTTTGAGTAGCTGATACTGCTGTTTAGCTTCTCCACTGATAATACAGTTTATACCAACCAATACCCGCTCCAAACTATCCCTGGAAAATTGCTGTGAGCCATTAATATAAACAGTATTATGCATTCCAAAATACCGCAATGGTAGCCTTGTTGTCACCACTGTTTGGGCAACGATATCAGAAGCGGGAATTCCCTCAACGTTTGTGTTGCTCACCCGTTGACAAATTTCTTCTAACTTTCGCTGTTTTTCTGGGTAGCTAAAGCCAATTTCTTGCAAAAATCTACGGGCAGAATTTCCGCCAATCACACCGATGTAGTAGGTACGTAAAATACGAGTGCCATTAGTGGCACACTTCTGCTTGGGCGATATTCGCAACCAAATACCGAAGCGTCGTAGCAGTGCAGAAAGTTGCTGAATCAAGAGCGGTGAAGCTGTAGCAATCTCAATACTCCGCATACTACAAATAACAGCAGACTCAGCATCGAAATAGTTTTGTAAAAAGATCCGCACACTTTCCACATCTGCCTGCATGATGAAGGAGGGAATAGATTTTTCTGCTGATAGTTTGCCCCAAACGTAACCCTTCGCTTGCAGGAATCGACGATAGGCTTGGCTGCTAACTCGAAGACAAGGTACTCTACTAGGGAAGGTACAGATACTAGGAGTGTTAATCTTAAGGTTATGGCGATCGTTAACACGTTGGAGTGTCAGAAGTAAATCCTCCAAACGATTGGTGTCTTTCTGGGATATTCTGACAGTTCCCCAATTAGCCAGCTCATGCCCTTCGGCAATCTGCCAAGCAATAAACTTGACTAAATCAGGATCTTCTGGTTTTCCAACACATAGCATTTTGGCTGGCAAACAGACGTAATCACCCACTTTTAAGTCATTTGTCCAACCCTTATTAGTTAGCAGCTTATGACGACGGGTGATAGTGATACTGCTACCGTCTTGTAACGTAACTTTTCGCAATTTCTCTCGAACTTGCTGCCGATACAACTGCCGGATGGGAGCTTGCACAATTTTGCCAGTTTCCTCATCTATGGAATTTACCAATAATTCCTGAGTGGGATCTGCCCAGAATCCCTCACCGTCAAATTTTGTGTCTTCAGCGTAAGTCTGCCAAATTTCTTCTGCTGGAGACAGTTTGCCATTTACAAATATTAATGTATCTTTAGATACACATTTTCCTAATCCCATATCGTCTGCAAGACACGCACCCAATCCCCAACGTTCTAAAAAAGCAAGCCAAGCAACACCGCGTTCTTGATAAGATCGCAATTTTCCAGTGAAACTTGCAGGTGTGGTTATTGGTGCGCTTGCCTGATTGTTTGTCAGCGTGCCGATTAACTCCTGCAATGCCCCTGAAGCCTCAAAGCTAACTACTGGTAATTTTTCAATCGCCTGAGTATCTCCGCTACTTATGCGCAAAGCATCTTCCAGAGAAAGCGCCACTTGATCTTTACGAGAAGCAAAAAAGGTTTGCGCTGTCTTGATATCTTGCGATCGCAATTCCACCCACTCGCCATTAATTTCTACCAATGGGCTATTCAAAGCCACGAGTCTGTCAAACTCTGCCTTGGAAATAGTCTGTCCACCGATTGCCAAATCCCATTGGAAATTCAGCAAACTCTGCAA
>JAQYWP010000074.1 GCA_029379285.1 Rhizonema sp. PD38 | reverse complement strand
CTCTATTTAAATAGCAGAATTTTCTCTAATTTTCTTTCAAAATGAGAATTGCTGCCATAAATTTGCTCGAATTGCGATCGCAGTTGCTTTAAAATTACCTGTAATTTTTCGTTCATTTGAGGGATTGATGTTAGTTAGAGGCAGAATTTGGGAAAAATTTTGGTACGGATTCAAAGAACCGCCTTAGTAACTTCAATACACATAGATTATATGCCAGCAATTAAAGGCTTTGATCATACCACAGAAGCACTGCTTGACTTATTACGTAGCGCAAAGGAGGGGAAAACACAGTTACCCGACTTCCAACGTCCTTGGGTTTGGAATGATGAACAGATACGCAGTATACTAGCTAGTGTTTCCCTATCTTACCCTATTGGAGTAGTGATGATGCTCCAAACTGGCAGTACTGATGTGCGATTCCAAGCTCATCCAATTCAAGGGGTAATTTTTAGCATTCCAAAGGAACCCGAAAGACTTATTCTTGATGGACAGCAGCGATTAACTTCTCTTTTTCAAGCACTTGTTTCAGGAAAGCCAGTTAAAACTAAGGATGTACGTGGCAAAGTTATTTACCGATGGTACTACATTGATGTAGCCAAAGCGCTTGATGCCAATGTTGATCGTGAGGAGGCAGTTTTAAGTTTGCCAGAAGACAAAGTTATTCTTAATTTTCGTTCTGAGGTGCAAGCAGATTACTCTAAACCAGAAAAGGAGTATGAGAACAGTTTATTTCCAGTTGCACAAATTTTCGACTACTCCGACTGGATGACAAATTACAACGAATTTTGGGATTTTAATAAAGAAAAAATTAAGCTATTTAATAAATTCAATCAGGAAATCATCAAACCATTTGAGCAGTACCAAGTACCAGTCATATTGCTACGAAAGGAAACCCCACGAGATGCAGTATGTCATGTTTTTGAAAAGGTGAACACAGGCGGTGTTTCCCTCACAGTGTTTGAACTACTTACTGCTACTTATGCTGTAGATGACTTTAAACTGAGACAAGATTGGGAAAATCGAGAAAAGCAACTGAAGAAGTTGCCAGTATTAGGAAATGTTCACAGCAGTGATTTTTTACAAGCAGTAACTTTACTGGCGACATACGATCGCCGCAACCTGGAAATTGACACTGGCTGTGAACCACACAAAGTTCCCGCTATCAGTTGTACTCGTAAGGATATCCTCAACCTGAAACTTACGGAATACAAAAAATGGGCTGATGCTGTTACTGAGGGGTTTGAAAAAGCTAGCAAATTACTTCATACGCAAAAAATCTTCTATGCAAAAGACTTACCTTACCAATCTCAACTTACAGCGCTTGCAGCTATCTTTGCTGTATTAAAAGATAGCAGTGATACCGATTCAGTGCGTGCCAAGTTAGTACGTTGGTATTGGTGTGGAGTGTTTGGCGAACTTTACAGCAGTGGGATTGAAAGCCGTCTTGCCAAAGACTTGCCACAAGTTTTGAAGTGGATTGAATTAAACGAGTCTGAACCCGATACAATCAAAGATGCTTATTTTTACCCCAACCGTCTTCTCAGACTTTACACCCGTCGGAGTGCTGCATACAAGGGTTTATCTGCTTTGCTATTACGGGAGCAGGGATGCGATTTTTTCACAGGTTTTGAAATCGATACTTTAATGCACCATAGCGAACCAATAGACATTCATCATATTTTTCCATGTAATTGGTGTGACAAGAACAGTATAAAGAGTGAAGTGTACAACAGCGTTGTGAACAAAACACCGCTCTCATCTAAGACTAATAAAATTATTGGTGGTTATGCCCCAAGTGTCTATTTATCTAGTCTGCAAAAAAAAGCAAGTCTGACTGAGGAACGGATGAATGAGCTTTTGCGATCGCACGTTATCGATCCAGATGCTTTACGTGCAGATGATTTTGAAAAGTTTTTCCAAACTCGACACAAAATGTTACTTGAGAGAATAGAGATAGCTATGGGTAAAACGCTTCTGTATGATGACAAGTCGTTAGAAGATGTAGAACCGATTGAGTTAGATGAAGAACTATAATCTGAAAAGTTAAGCGATCGCATCATCAAACAATGATTCTTGACTCTTGTGTGGAGGAATTTGGGCGAGGAGCCGCAAGGCGGTAGTGACGGGGGTAACCGCTATCGCGCCCCGCATGAGGAACAACTTGAACAAAGAGAGTCAATTTTTTCGCTTTAACCAACCAAAGACTTCCTCAACGGATAAAGTTAGCGTTAGATCTTCTAACAGAGGCAACACATCTGCTGCTGCCAACAAATCAGGTAAGCGATCGCTCTGATACACGAGTACACATCGCTCGCTTGGATCGAACAACCACCCCATCTGAGTGCCGTGTTTCAGACAGTGTAGAATTTTACCAGTGACTTTGGTTTGACTTTGATTCGGCGAAAGGATTTCAATCACCCAAAGGGGCGGAAACTCAATACCAGTACTAGCGATCTCGCCGTTTTCATCCACTGGTAACTGGTTGGTAGCAACAACAACAATATCAAGAACGATGGAACGATTACCAAAGCTACAGCGTAGTTCTGGTAAGGCTTCGTATTTGCTGCTAGCTGCATCAATCGCGACAATCAAGCGCTTTTGCAAGAGGCTATGTTTGCCACCTCCCATAGGTTTTTGAACTACCTCTCCGTTAATGTACTCCCACGCTGGTGATTCATCAATGTCTATAAGTTTCAAAAACTCCTCCAGAATAACTGTTCTTGGAACTGCAATTGTCATTGCTTATACCACGTTTTTGACTTAGTTTAATAATTAATTTAATCTGACTATTAGAGAAAAACAAGGATGAGTAAAATGCAAGCTTATAAACTTAAGAGAAAAATTGCTCGAACAAGCCACAATAGTTATCACAGAACCAATTAAACGTCAGGCTTATCTTGTAGAAAGTTGATTCAGGAATTTACCAATTCTCCATAATTCACGAAATATATTGACTTTTATTCATTTTAGTGCTGTGAATTTGACAACAGCAGGTAGGTGTGCGAATTATTAGTAGACGACTTTTTCTCTCGTCAAATCGCTGTATTTGGGTTAACAGGATTTGCTGGTAATGGCAGTACCGCAGCCACTTCCGCTCTTACTCTCGTTATTGAGTGTAAGATTACTCCTCCTTCTTCTTGACTGACAAAAGCTTTCACAGCGAGGGAGCGGTTTTGTACATCGGTATTCTTCTGGCTGCTTTGAAAGTAGCAATCAATCTAAAAGCAAGGTGACAACTATGAAGTTAAAAGCAGTGCTTTTACAGCTAACGGACTAAGTACACTTGTGACGGCGAAAATATCTCCTTACCTTTAACTTGGGATCAACCTTCGACGAGAACCCGACTTGTCTGTATACCCTAGCTTATCAAAGGGGGTTGGAAGGATCTTCAGGGAGTGACAAGCCCTCCCTTGCAAGGCGTGACGGCAGTCGGCAGAGGGCAGCTATGTTAGGTTATGGATTATACCCAAAATTGAATGCCAAGAGCCCTGCCTTGCCCATAACGGGTCCAAGCCCCCGGATTTATCCGGAATAGAAAGTAAAATCACATGCGGGACGCGCAGCGCTACGGTACAGGGCGTCCGATTTTGAATCCCCTGTATGACGGCAGGGGTTCCCTTCAGCATAGCTGCCCTCTGCCCTCTGCCTTCTCAAGCTTCTAACTGAACCGTATTGCTTTTTGATCCCAAGCATAGGAAACGCTCTTTTGTTTCGGCAACAAATTGCACTCTTAAAGTGATAATTGGTATTACAGCAACTCAATCTCTATACTGTTAGTTCACAAAACATTATGGGTTTTGCAGATCTATCGATTGCGGATATAGCAGCAGACTACGGTGTTCCTGTTGAAAAGGTGCTGTCTGTGTGCGACAAACTCTTAATTGTCTATAAAAATCAAAAAACCCGTTTGGCGTTAGAGGATGCAAAGGCAATTATTTCCCGAATTTTGGCTGAAAAAGATTTGAGAGGTATTGACTGAACTTGTTTGGTGAAATTGAAGCCACTTAAGTGGCTCACTGCTTATTGCTCGTGAAGCTGCAAGCAGTTAACACAATTGAGATTGAGCAGCGCAGTCGTAGCTGTATTACGAATCGAAATTATTAAGGGGAAACATGTTAACAAGATTACTTAGCATTGTGGCTGCTGTTTTACTGATGTTTCAGTTTTTTGTCGGTAGCGCGACAGCAGTGGAACTAGACAAATCCACCCGTACAGTAGCATTAGATGACAAAGGTGAGACCATCGAACTTAGTCTGAAACAAGTTAAAGAAGGCAAACGGCTGTTTAATTATGCTTGTGCCCAGTGTCATGCCGGAGGTATTACCAAGACAAACCAGAATGTCGGACTCGATCCCGAAACTTTGGATTTGGCAACTCCACCTCGGAATAACATTGAAAGTTTGGTGGACTATCTGAAGAATCCTACGACTTACGATGGTGAAGAGGAAATTTCTGAATTGCATCCCAGCATTAAAAGTGCAGATATTTTCACCAAGATGAGAAATCTGAAGGAAGCCGACTTGGAAGCGATCGCCGGTCATATTCTTCTCCAGCCTAAGGTTGTGGGCGAAAAGTGGGGTGGCGGTAAAATTTTCTTCTAAAGTTAGTCTGTACTCATTCAGCCGTTAGCCTTGACTCTCTCGAGTGCTTAATAGCTGAATACAAAGTACCACTTTGATCAAGTCATTGACTCGTTTATGCTTTCTCACGCTTGCGAGCGAGTCAATGACTCAGGAAAAATGACCAAAAGGTAAACGGTAGATGGAATGTAGTCGGTAGGGTTTTCAATCCACAGGGATACGATCACTCATAATTACGGAAATGTCAGCGGAAGTGTTTTTGCTCAATCTTTAAAAAAAACTTGTATCTACGACATATTGTCATATTTGGGCTTGATTTTATTTAAAATGAATAAGTGAAGATAAAATCTGTTGTTAGGAGAATGGCATGAAATTGATTGCGTCAAGCTGGCAGCGCTTGGGCTTAGCTCTATTGACACTCTTTTTGGTTGTGAGTAGTTTTACTGTTTTCGCTGAGAGTGCAGCAGCTGAGACATATACGGTGAAATTGGGCAGTGATAAAGGAATGCTGGCTTTTCAACCCAATAAGGT
This sequence comes from Rhizonema sp. PD38, assembly GCA_029379285.1. GTDB lineage: Bacteria > Cyanobacteriota > Cyanobacteriia > Cyanobacteriales > Nostocaceae > Rhizonema. The sequence goes on along the minus strand of JAQYWP010000074.1, from coordinate 10,080 downwards.
GACAGTTCATCCAGGAGACACTATTAAGTGGGTAAACAACAAAGTTCCTCCCCATAACGTTGTTTTTGATCCTGCCAAAAATCCTGCTAAGAGTTCTGATCTAGCTAAAGCACTCTCTAACAAAAAGCTGATGATGAATCCTGGGCAATCCTCAGAGACAATCTTCCCAGCAGATGCAGCACCTGGCGAGTACTCTTTTTACTGCGAACCTCATCGTGGTGCTGGCATGGTTGGCAAGGTGATTGTTGAGTCGGCTAGCTAAAAAGCTGTTGGCAATGAAAATTATTGTTAACAGCTACCAGATTCGTAATATGAGTCAATACTAGGATAATTTGTCATATCCCCTTGATTGCTTTCCAGATGTAGGTAATTAAAGTGTGAGATTTTATCCAGTCAAGCTACTCATTTATGTGTAGAGTCACAATTACGAATAGGAGCATAGCGAAGTGACGAGTTTGATCCCCTTATAGGATGGTAAAAATTGCCAATCCATACAGGAGATTAACTCGTCACAAACTTTTTAATTCTATAAGTAGAAAAATAGATTTTAATTTATTATGATTTCAGCGCTCCTAGCAGCCAGACAATGATTTGCGCTCAGCTTGTGGCAAGGATAATCCTATGAAAATATATTTACCGATTGTGCTATTTGTGATCGCTCTGTGGCATTTTACTTTTACTGCGCCGGCACTTGCAGGCGAAACATTATCTGCAGCCAAAATCTTTAGTCATAACTGTGCTTCTTGTCACATAGGTGGTAGTAACGTCCTGATTGGCGAGAAAACTTTGAAAAAGGAAGCATTGTCAAAGTACCTGGCAAATTACGATACTAATTCAATTCAAGCGATTATTAACCAGCTACAAAACGGAAAAAATGCTATGCCCGCTTTTAAAGACAAGTTAAGCGAGCAAGAACTCATAGACGTAGCCGTTTATGTTAATCAAAAAGCAGAACAAGGCTGGTAACAATCATAACCCCTATTTTAGATAAAATCGTATTTTTTTAACTGTTTACAATGAGTAGCGGATTTGAATCCACCACTCATTGTATCTTTTTTTCTAATTTGATGATTTGTCCTGATTGGGGCTTTGTCTTTGTTCCCTTAATTCTCGCAACTGTCGCAATAATTTTTTACTGTTTTCAGCAAAGGATGAAGGCTGATTGCTACCTATTAATACAGGCTTAGATGAGGATGTCGTTGCCGTTGCCTGTGGAGTTGGTTGTTTGCTTCTAGCTCGCAAATCGCTGATTGGTTTGCTAGGAGTTGCTTGTTGTGTGGGCAACTGAGATCTGACTGGCGATGCGGTTACTGGTTTAAGAGCGATGGCTTGTGGTGTTGAAGAAGGCTGAGTTCTGGATTGTGTGGTTGATTGGGTAGTATTTGCTCCTGGTATTGAAGAAGGCTGGGTTCTGGTTGGCAAATTAGTAAATGGTTTAAGAGATTGTGATGAGCTTGGAATGAGTTGCTGCTGAGGTGCTTGTGGTACTAATTGAGGCAAGCGCGAAGTTTGATTAGATGTCGTAGATATAGGTAATGATTGTGTATTCAGTTTAGGTGAGCGCAAGCGTTGAACAAGACTTTGTTGTGAAGATGGTAATATTTGCTGTTTTGCCACTTCATGCTCAATGCTGTTAGATCTGAAAGACAGGCTAAATGGATAATATTTGGGTTTGCCGTTGGCTGCTGAGACTTGATTATTTCGGAGGTAATCTCTGAAGTACTCTCTAGCAGATGTTTTCAGATCCGGTGATACGGAATTGTCCAAAAACTTGATAGATTCAACCTCACCTTCACCATTTACTATTAAACCACCATCAACTTGACCTTCTTGCCCCACACGAGCTGCGAGCGTTTTGGTAATAGGTAGCTGCGTTTGTATATTGCGGTATTGCTGCTTGACTTCGCTAAACTGTTCCCCAAAGCTACTAGGCTTTGATGAAATCAGCTGCTGTCCACTTGATGCCACTGTTCTAGGCATGAACTGCGGTAGTGATGGTGCTGATGAAGATGGGATTGTCCCTCCTGCCAATGCTAAGTTATCACCAACTTGTGGCGTTCCTCCAATAGGAGCTACTAACTGCCTGTTTTGAGCTGTTGATTGATCTCCAGAAGAAGCGGTTTGTGGATATGGACTTCCTACTGCTGTTGAAGCCGTCTGTGTTCCCACAGCAAGAGGCGGTAGACTTCTAGGGAGATTTGCCGGCATTTGAGCCGCCTCTAAATTCGGCAGACGCGAGTTTGAGACTACAGGGACTCTAGAAGTTGGTAGTTGAGCTAAGTTGGAAGGTGGCAGTGGTTGTGATTGTCCTAATTTCACCCTGTCTTGAAAACGAGGAAATGATTGGGCAGTTGTTTGTGTATTGAAGGATCTGTTAACTGAAAAGTCGTTTTTTGTTGCCCCGGTCTGCAAAGATTGAGATTTGGGTAAGGAGGCGATTGATAAATTAGTGGGTGATTTGGGTAGTGGGGGTATTACTAACTGGCTGGAAGCGACGGGTGGTAGAGGAGGTAATGCAGTAGAATGTGTGGCAAAGTTTGGCAGTGGCGGAACTTGTGGAATTAAACTAACTTGAGATTGTAAGGGAATTTGAGATGTACCTACTTGTGGCAGTCGGTTTTGCTCAGCTTGATTTAACTCAACAAGTCCCACAGTTTTTGGTATGGCTTGATGCTCTGCGACTTTGGAGTCAACAGGCATTAAAGGCAAAATGAAAGCAATAGCACCATGAATACCTAAAGAGGCTATCGCTGCTATTCCAGTAGGCTGACTTAAGAAATCTGGTATATTTTTCAGTATGGAGACGTATGACATGGCTGTTGTCGTTCACTCAACTCAATTTCACTTAACTAGCAATTTTATCTGTTCACAAATCCGAAGGGGTATGTCCCTCTACAAATAGTAACTTCCTATGTAGTAAATGAATACGGGAAATTTTCTATTTTTTCATGCTATTAACAGTTATCAACCAACGTAGGTCGTCGTTTACCACATCGCTCAATAAATTCAGGAGTTTTAAATAAGGACGCCTTATACCTATTTTAAGAGCCATTATTTGGTTATAAATCTTGTATGGAAACTTCATTTTTCAAGCATACTGTAAGCGCAAATACAGCGAGGAACTCTGTCGTGAATGTATGAGACACCGCCAGATTTTTCACTTTCCATGAGACTTCCAGATTATGTGGCTAAAGGGAAAAAGTTATGAATTTAGCAGTGGGTAGGTACAGATAATTGTTATTCAACCTTACCAAATCTACGTCTTTTGAGCTAAGCCGTCATTATACTATTTTAGCTAATGTTGTCATAAAAGTACACAACCAATATCATAAAAGGAGAGGTCACTGATGTTAAATACTCAGTACGATCTAGTTTTGCGACGAATAAGGACAATATTAGCGATGGCAATTGTTGCTCTAACAGTGATGGGAGCGACAACAGGAATTTTACTATCTTTTTACTACGAGCCAGCAGCAGGAGCAGCTTATAACTCTCTAAAAGTAATTAATACACAATTACCATACGGTTGGTTATTCCGCAAGACTCATGAAATTGTCGGTCACAGCGTGATTGCGATCGCCCTAATTCAAATAGTCGTGATGTTTTTAAGCAGGCAATTTCAAAAAAGTTGGTTGACTGCTTGGATAGGTGTAATTTTGTTTACCCTAAGTGCTATTGGGCTAGCTTGGACGGCGATGATTTTAGACTGGGATCAGGAAGGATATTGGCGTTTCAGCATCGAATTAGGAACTGTTGGAGCGATTCCTCTGATTGGTTCCCAATTACGAGATATTCTCACTGGCGGTGCAGGTATTAGCACCGTAACCATTCAACACCTCTACACCATACACAGTTACATTGTCTCGATCTCTGCTTTGATTCTCGCATTAGTACATTTAATCGGTGTACTTTGGCAAGAGAAACAAATGCACCTTGAAGAAGCAAAAACCCAAGATGCTGAATTACAAGAGCAACCCACTCATTCGTAACAATTAGGGAAACAAGATGGGGAATAGGTTATGGTTCGCAAATGAACAATGCTCGCTCAATTACAGTCCCAATAACCATACACCATGTACCACATATCTCAGTTCCAACGACTTGGGTTTCTCAGTCATTAGCGGAGAGTTTAGACAATTTTGTTGTTAAGGGTATTTCTTCCACCTCAGGTAATTTTCCTACAGATAAAGGAGTTGCTTGGCTAGCGCCAGACAGACGTTTTAAAAGGCTTGGTCTAGAATCGTGCAATAGGTATATAATGCGATCGCCAACTTGCCATTCTAGAGTTGCCGACATGACTTGAAGATACTGTTCTCGTTCTACAAGTAACGGGACTAGTTCGCCAGCGCGAACTAAGGCTTGCATATGCTCCTGCTGGTGTACAAATTCCGATTCTGCAAGCGTAGTTGTCCCCAACTTCACTCGTCCGTCACTTAAGTACTCATTCCAAGTCTTAATTGGTAAATCTGGTAGGAAGGCTTGGTCTACTTTATTTTCACTCTTCGAGGTTGTCGTTTGTGAATCGCGAGGGAAAACTGCTAAAACACGTGGTGGATCAAATTCTTCAGCTGCTCGTTGAGCTAAAACAAAATTGACTTCTCCATTACTTGTCATTGCTAGAAAAGTTCCCACTGATGCCAGTTTCGCTTCTTCCAATACACCGTTATCTAACGCACTGCTAGCAATCACCCGAATATTTTGCGCTTCCGCAAGTGCGCGGCTTTGCGGGTCAGTATCAATCATAACAACTGCTTCTCCCCGTTGTTGAAACAATTGGGCAATCAACAGACTTAGAGGATTACAACCAACAATCACTGCACCAGTCGCGTCAAGTGAGGTAATCTGTAGCCATTTAGCAATCAAGCCAGCAGTTAGTCCTTGGCAAAAAACTGTCATAATAATTGTCAGAAAAACCAAGGCTTTAATAGAATCGCCACCATTAATACCCCGTTGTGTCAACAGGATTGCAAATAGAGAAGCAACAGAGGCAGCAACAATGCCTCTAGGCGCAACCCAACTTAAGAACAGTTTTTGTCGCCAGTTAAGATCGCTCTTCCAAGTACAAAAGAGGATATTAATCGGGCGAACGACAAACATCAGTACTAAAACAGTAAACAAACTGCCCCAACCTAAGGCAAACACACTCGCAATAGATAAATCGGCTGCTAGCAATATGAATAGTACTGAGACGCTGAGAATTGTTAACTGACCTTTAAAACGCCGCAGTAAACGTTCTTCCGGCACTGAGGAGTTGGCAAACACAACACCTGCAACAACTGTTGTCATCACCCCCGACTCGCTACGGATCATCTGCGATAAAGCAAAAAGACTCCACAGCACCGCCAGTACGACTAAATTTTTAAGTTCCAGAGAGAGAAAATTAGCGCGTTTGAAAATTAAACTCATGAGGGAACCACCTGCTGCACCAATCGATGCACCAACACCAAGACGCAGCAGCAAACCGATGATGGCATTCATCGGATCAGTATCGCCGTTCAAGATTGTGTCCAGAACAACGAAAGCAAGGATAGCTCCCACTGGGTCGATTAAAACGCCTTCTCCTTCCAAAATTGTTGCGACTTGTCGATCTACGTTGACTTGTTTGAGCAAAGGACTAACAACTGTCGGTCCTGTGACTACAACTAAGGAAGCGTAGAGAAAAGCTATGTGCCAGGGAAATTCACCCAGCCAGTGAGCTGCCATACTACCACCTAAAAGTGTGATCAGCGTTCCTAAGGTAACAAGTCGTTGCAGGCTGAGTGAAACCTTTCCCAACTCTTGCAAATCCAAGTTAAGTCCGCCTTCAAACAAAATTATCGCCGTTGCTAGTGCGACAATAACCTCTAATCCGGAGCCAAGCATGTGAGGGTGTAATAGCCCAACAACATCAGAACCTAGCCCGATGCCAAACAGTAATAGAAACACGATGCTAGGTACCCGGAGGTATGCAGCCAGCACCTGGGCAATAATGCCTGCAGACACAGTGATCACCATCTGCAAGGTTATTTCAAAAGACGCTTCCATATTATGGATTTTGAGCGATATATTTGAAAATCTTTTGTAAAAAATTGTAAAGATTTATTTGACAGCTTGCAACATCACATATTCCATTTTTTGCTAAATTAAGATTAAGATGCTGCTTGTTACTTAGTTTTTTATAATACGCCATTGTTTATGTTTTTAGTGGAATAGCAATAAAATTGACATTTTTATAGAGTCTAGACGCAATATGAGTGCTTTCACCCAGTGTAACCGCCACAACTCCGAATCTGGTAATAAATAATTTTTTTGCGAAACCCTGTTGACATTTGCCGTGAAAATCGTTATAGTTTTAAAGGTGTAGATACAGCGCCCCCATCGTCTAGAGGCCTAGGACACCTCCCTTTCACGGAGGTAACGGGGATTCGAATTCCCCTGGGGGTATTATATGGGAGGTGAAAAAGAGATTAGTCAAAAGATTCACCTTTGTCAAGATAGTAAGTCTCGTTTTATCCCAATGCTAAATGTTAAAAGGATACGTAGGTAAGCTTCTGAACAATGTATATTAATTTTGATGAAGTTTTAGTCTGATGCAAATCAGAATTTTTGGCTAGAGTCTTTTGAAGTTTTCTCTAATCATATAAGTTGTCAATTAGGGCTTGCTAAATAGAGCTATAACCATTTTCAAACAAGAGTTTCAATCCTTTTTATTCTAGACAGGTGTAAGCCTATAACGCAATACGGTTTAAAATCCATGCATTTCTATGGAAAATTGTGGGGTTTGAAGCTGTAAATTAATTTCTCTGGATATCTATGCATTGCTAGGGATTTTGCTGAACTTTTATTTATTTATTTATGTTAGAATTACATTATGCTTGACTAGTGCTTTGATAGCAACGCTCAGTTAGGTGTGAAACCTAAAAGATACGTACTACGAACTAATTGTACAAATTAAATAAACTTTAAGTCTCGTACTGAAAATCATTTCAGGATCTCTAACTGAGAATTAGTGGTCACGGAACCAGAGTTACGAAGCGATGGAACCAAGTCAGAAGACACTTCTAACCCGTGCAAACTTATACCGTAGAGTTAGACTTACCCATACTTTCTGGCTATTGCCTAGATATGCATAAGTTTTTAGAAGCGGTGAAGAGCGAAAAGGAACCTCTAAGATTCGTAATCGCATTTCTTTAATCAGTTTTGAAATGTAAAAACGTGGGCAAGGTCTAGCAGCATCTATAATATAAACCTCAGTTGGGAGGTATCCTGCTTTGTTCGCTCCTTGGGTTTGGAGTATGCTCTGACTCATTGCCCAACCAAAAAAATAGATGATTGTTCACGCTCTATTTAAGATTGCTAATTGCTAGCAAGCTGTAGGACACGAGCGCGAATTGCGACGAGGTTTAACTGTAGATCTTTGCTGAGGCGATTCTCAATGATTCCTACAGGCATAGTCAATTTGGGCCAGACTTTGAGTGTGTAATAGAGATTTGTTCCCATTTGTTCACCAAGGGAACAAGATTCCAAGCTCCATCTGCCTGAAAAGTCTTTGAAATCTCCTTCCACCAAACAGAAGCTGATTTCTTTAGGAAAATACTCTTTCAAATCAAGTACGACACGAGCACAAAAATTGAATCGTAGTAAACGCTGCGAACCAATTTGTTCAAGGCGAATACCTCCAGTGGGATGTTTGACTAAACGACTTTTGGCCAGATTGGGAATGAACTTAACCAAAGCTTCATAATCTGTCAGTACTGTCCACACTTGTTCAATCGGTTGGGGAATTTGAATTCGCGCAGTAATTTGTCGCTGTCGTTCTGTTATTTTTTCGACTTGGACTTGCACGGATTGCAAAGCAACTGCATCCTCCGAATTTGGTTCTAAATCGGTGAAGTTAAGAGGGGCAGTTAGTAAGTCAAGTTCTTCTTGGATGCTATGTTCTTCAATCACTTTCGCTCATTGTGCTTTGCTTTGGTCAGAAAATTGAGGCAGAGTTAAACAGAAGCAAATCTTGCTGAGGTTAGAGTCCTCTATGGGAGTGCTTTCCACAGCAATCGTTCCATTTAAATGCTGTACTAGGGATTTGACTAACGCCAGTCCCAAGCCAGCACCAGGAGTCCATCTCCCTTTGCCCCGGCGGAACTTATCGAATATGTACGTGGCTTCTTCTTCAGATATACCACGTCCTATATTAATTACCTTAATTATAATTTGGTCGATTTGTTGATTAACTTGGTGAGTGACTTCCAGCTTGACGATACTATCATGTTCCGAGTATTTACTGGCATTCGTGAACAATTCTTGTAATATACGGTCAAAACTATCAACTTCAGTTTGCAAAATGTATGATTGCTCGGGTAAATCTACGGAAAGACTTATTTCTTGATTGACAAATTTTTCCCCGAAAGATGCAGCTACATCTTGAATCTTAGAATTTAAATCAATATTTTCTAATAACAGTGGTTCTTGATCAGACTCTAGTCTCTGTAATGTAAGTAAATCATTAATTAAGTTAATTTCCTTAGTACATTCCTGTTCTAAGATATCCAGGTACTTCATCTGACGTTCGGGAGCTATCCCCGGTTGACGCAGGTTGCGAAGTGCCATACGCATATTCGTCAAAGGATAGCGCAGGCGATCGCTCATATTGCTCAGAAATTCATCTTTGAGTTCGTTCAGTTCCCGCAATTGCTTAACATACTGCCGCGTTCTTTCATGCAATTTTGCTTGTAGTTCCAAACTACTTTGTAGTTTCGCCGTCCGCTCATCTACCAACATTTGTACTTGCCGCAGCGTCTGTGTTTGAATTATGGTGTTGCTCATTTGGGCACATACCATTTCCACCATGTTTAATTCCGATCCTAACCAATTACGAGCAACTGTTTGCTGTAAAACTATAAATCCTAAAATATTGCCTTGACTCTCCAGTGGCATTAGTAGGACAAAAGGCAGTGTTTCTAGAGAAAACACTGGCGCAACTGTTGAATTACCTTTTTGGGTTATGTTCCCATTGAGAAAGACTGGTTTTCCAAACTCTTTAAAAGCACTTTGGCATAAGCTGCATTCTTGAAGCATGAAGGACTTATCCAAGCTGTCTGATTGAGTCTGATTGAAACTTTCTGTTTCCCTAATCCATTCACCAACAACAGTCGCTTTTGCTTTAGGTATTTCTTTCCTTGGTCTAGTCCTGAATAGTGGATCGCTATATTTTAGTAATATGAGCAAACCACGATCTGCCTGTAGCGCTTCGGCTGTAGAGGCGATCGCTAGCTGGAGCATTTGATTTAACTCCAAGTTGCTGCGACTCAATATTGTCAATTGCTTGATCAGGCTTTGATGGTTGGTACAGGTTTGTAAGTCCTGCTGTTGAGTGGTTATCAACTGTGCTTGTATTACTTGCGAAAAAGCGATCGCGCAAGACGATTCGACAGCTTTTAAGAGATGTTTTTCTGACTCACTCCAATCATACTGCTGTGATTTTATGAGACTAATCACGCCGTTATTCTTACCACCAAACCGAGTCGGGATTGCCAAAACAGCTTTTATCGGTAGTGGCAGATCTTGACATCCTATACCTAGACTATTTTGTATAGTCGAAATATCTTCAATAGTCAAGGTTTCTGACGCGCATTGCACCACTGGTAAATCCAACTGTTCCTCACGAAACATCTCGTTGGAGTGATTGGAAGCTAAATATTCTTGGGCGTACCAATTAGCGTTAATTACCTCACCAGAGATCTCACCCATAACTGTTACCAAGCAGCAGCAATCTACGTTGAGGGCAACTCCTAGCACAGAGGCAATTTCTTGCAGCATCTGGGAAGGAGCCAAACTCTTAGCAATAATTTGGTTAATTTTTTGTACCAACTGGGCGGGTTCTTCCTGATGCTGCATCAGCTTAACCGGGTATTGTTTTGATCGATCTGCTTTTTCATCTAGGCGCTGTGGCGGCGATGATAAACGCTTTTTCATTTCTGGCACGCTTCCGAATAATGACCCCATTCTGTTTGTAACCAACCTCGTGGTTTTTGGTTTACCCTTAGTCCTGTTGCTACACCCTGAAGATTCGTAAATCTTTTATTCATTATTTCTCTCACCTGT
>JAQYWP010000696.1 GCA_029379285.1 Rhizonema sp. PD38 | reverse complement strand
GGCAGAGGGCAGAAGGTAAAAATTATTAAAAATCCTTTAGGGGTGGGTTTAAAGCCCACCAAAAAATAAAAATGTATTTCGAGACGCGTAGCGCAAGAAATACGGCGTCCTTACTTCAATCCCACGTTTTTAAGCGTGGGTACCTTCTGCCTCCTGCCTTCTGCCTTCTGCCTTCTGAATTTTACCTCTTGGGTTTTTAAATTACTGTTTTGGAGTTTATTACTACTTGTAAACGATGTTGAACTTCATCCATCTTTAGTACACCTAAATCTCCAGATTGTCTAGTTCTTACACTCAAGTTTTGATTCTCTACTTCTTTTTTACCCACAACAGCAACAACAGGAATTTTCTCTAACTCTGCTGTGCGGATTTGCTTACCTAAACGCTCACCACTACTATCTATTTCTACCCTAATCCCAGCTTTTTTTAAGAAGATTGCTACTGATTGAGCATATTCTCTAAATTCATCGCTTACAGGTAATAGCCGCAGTTGCACTGGTGCTAACCATAGGGGAAAATCACCAGCGTAGTTTTCTATTAAAATCCCAAAAAAACGTTCCAATGAGCCAAAAATAGCTCGGTGAATCATAATTGGTCGTTGGCGACTGCCATCAGCCGCAATATATTCCATATCAAAACGTTCAGGTAAATTAAAATCTACCTGAATTGTTGAACATTGCCAGAGACGACCTATCGCATCTTGAATTTTGATATCAATTTTAGGGCCATAAAAAGCACCACCACCTTCATCAACAACATAATTCCAACCTTTAGCATCTAAGGCTTGCTTAAGTGCTGATGTTGCTAACTCCCAAACTTCATCATTTCCTACTGATTTTTCAGGCCGGGTAGAAAGATTCACTTCATAGTTTCTAAAGCCAAAATCTGATAAAGTCTGCTCTGTGAGATTTAACACTCTTAAAATTTCATCAGTAATTTGGTTAGGTAAACAGAAGATATGAGCATCATCTTGGGTAAATCCTCTGACTCTCATCAAACCATGTAGCGCACCAGAACGTTCGTAGCGATAAACTGTTCCTAATTCTGCCCATCTCAAGGGTAGTTCTCGATAAGAATGGAGTTGATGTTTATAAGTTAAGACGTGAAACGGACAATTCATTGGCTTAATTTGATAAGCCTGATTTTCCACCTCCATCGAGTCAAACATATTCTCTTTATAAAAGTTAAAATGACCCGATGTTTTCCATAAATCTAGGTTTGCTATATGAGGTGTATAAAGTAATTGATAACCCGATTCTAGATGAGCTTTGCGCCAATAATCTTCGATGATGTAACGAATAATTGCGCCTTTAGGATGCCAAAATACTAAACCACCACCAGCATCTTCTTGAATGCTGAATAAGTCTAGTTCTTGACCTAACTTTCTGTGGTCGCGGCGTAAGGCTTCTTCTCTTTGTTTGAGGTAAGCTTGTAGTTGTTCTTTGGTTTCCCAAGCTGTACCGTAAATTCTTTGCAGTTGCGGTTTGGTTTCATCTCCAAGCCAATAAGCACCAGCAATATTTAACAATTTAAAGGCATCAGGATGGATTTCACCTGTAAAGTCAATGTGTGGTCCTGCACACAAGTCCCACCAATAGTTACTGGCTGGTTGAATGTCTGTAACAAACAACGAAGATTCTGGTTTACCTGTATCGGGACTACCAATAAAGTACCGGGTGATTATCTCTCCTTCTGGAATGCGTTCTAATATTTCCAACTTGTATGGTTCGTTTAACTTGGCAATTTCAGCACGAATTTCTTCTCGTTGTACTTCTTCGCGGATGATGGGTAGGTTAGCTTTGATTATCCACCGCATCTGTTGCTCGATTTTGTCTAAGTCATTGGGTGTAATGCTGACTGGACAATCGAAGTCGTAGTAAAATCCGTTTTCTGTGACTGGGCCAGTTGCCACTTTTGTCCCTGGAAATAGCTTCTGCACTGCCATTGCCATGATATGGGCGCAGGTGTGACGAATCCGCACAAGTTTCTGGCTGTGGTCGTACTGCTTCAAGTTGTCCTGGGACTGGGTTAGGGAACTGACCATCTTAAAATATAATGAGAATCGTTATCATGGTAGCGTAAAAAAAGTTTGATGGTGCAATATAGATGGAAAAAAGATAGGGCGTTACTGATTAGGGGCTTTTTTGACTTCGCCAACAGTATCCGTTGCTACTCAGACTCCGTGTACAAGGTTATGTAGAAACATTTATTAAATCAATGTGATTTTCCAACAACCTGAATTACAGCCGCCTTCCCTGTATGGTAAGTTCCTTCTGTAACATCACGCTCTATTTCTTGTACTACTTCCAAATCTAAATCCGCTAACTCTGTTTTCACAACATCTAACGAAACTAAAAAATCTAGATTTGTTGGTCCGCCCGTTTTCAACTTTAATTGATGTGGGGAATATGCTTCTATAACCAAAACACCGTTAGGCTTCAAACCAGCTACTGCTTCTCGATGAACTTGTCTCCACAAGGTGGATGGAAGATGACAAAAGATAGAAACGATTCCATCCCACGCTTTGGGTTGAATTATAAAATCAGCAAGATTCGCTGTAATAGTCTGGATTTGAACGTTTTGCTGTTGAGCCAATTTTTCTGCTTTTGCAAGACCGACACTTGATTGATCAACTGCTACCACTTCATACCCCAAAGACGCAAGATAAACAGCGTTTCGTCCTTCGCCTTCACATAAACATAAAACCTTGCCTTTTGGAATTTTAGATGCTGATGAAACAAGAAAATCATTCGGCTTTGTCCCGTAAGCGTATTCGAGACTGCCATATCTTTCATCCCACATTGAACTTTCTCTAATCCTTTAGTTTTTTCCAAACCTTATTTTGGCATTTAAAGAGATCTACGTCAAAATACATACTGTCATAGTTTCATGCACTAATATTCACATAGCGCTTTGCTTAGATCAAAGAGAACACTATAAACGGGAGCAATGCGATGAGCGTGAGGTGGATCCAAAAATAGGCGATCGCTACCACTTGCTTCCCAGTACTAAAAAAAATTTATTACATATTTCCTAGCTGTAAATACTTAAAATTTTCGGAGGAATTTGGAATGATTATTACTGTACGTTCGCTCAATTTAAAAGGGTGAGAGGAATAAATGCCGGACAGGTAAGGAAAAACCATATAGAGGATCTGCGCCGTATTGTTGCCATGTATTACATGGAAAAGCAAATTCTGTGTAACGGTGTAATGCATGGTTGAGTAAACGAAAGAATTTCGTGTATTACATGAATCCAGCAGCGTTCGTGTATTACACGGTGTGGGCTCATGTTGAAATCGGACTTCAATTCCGTGTGTTATTCTTTATAAGTAGTAAGATTATGTAGATCTGCCCACCGAATCTACTTGATAAAGGGACTCTGGCATTTTCATTAAACAAAGAATTTGTTTCTGTAGCTCAGACAAAGGCGTAATGAAAATGGTAGAATCAGGTAAAAAATAGAGAGTTAAATTGCAGAAAGCGAGGAGCATTTTCTCTGCTGATGGGCGCTCAGTTTTTCGCTTTGGATTGCCATCGTAAAGACCAGGTAAGGATTGTTGAGTTTCTATAAGTGCCTGCCTTACCACAAACTCCATCAAGGTGAATACGCGCAAAGCTATGTTTAACAAGAACATTAAGCCAGTAATTCGGTCAGTATTTTGAAAGTAAATGGGTAGGGCGGGCAAAGAACCCCTTTTAAAACGGTGAAAACCTCGCTCTAACAGCCATTCATCCCGGTAATACATTACGGCAAGTGATAGACTTAGTTGAGTAATTGGCGCATTAGTGACATACAATCGCCACCCAGAAGACGGTTGCTGCCTCCTTTATCGCCTCATCAACTTGTTGGATATGAAGTTGAAGACAAATATTGGTTACTTCTTCAGTTAGAGAATTTTTTGATGGTCGTCCTCGTCCGACATGACGAGTTTGTTGAGTGATTTGTTCTGTAATTCTGGTTGAGAAGAAATCTTTGACACGATAGCGCTCAAGTATGCTTTCTACTTTATGAGCGAGTTTTCGTGGATCAACTCCAGGTTTGGCGGCTAATTTATTGAGATCTGTTTGCGCACTCAAGATACGTTGCTGTGATTTCAACCACATTATGGTTGATAATCCCGACATGCGGTCACGATTTGACAGAAAACGTGATGTTGCGTTTGGCTTGGCTACAACCCTTGATATTACGTTTGGTTGGTCAAGCTATGGTTGAAAATTTTGGTCATGCAGTCCTTGAAATCACAGTTGCTGTTGACCACGGATAGCAGATGCTGCAAGGCTTTGGGAATAAACTACCAAGTAGCGTTCATGCCAACGTACCCACAAGTTGGTTTCTGGGTTTAACCAAAACTTGCCTAACTCCACTTCAAAACCCTTGCCCACAGCAGGTTCTTCTTCATCAAGTCGTGGTAAACGAATCTCCACAGCTTCTGCTGGTGGGGAGAGTACCCATTGCTTAAGATATTGGGGGTGTTGCCCACTCATAGGGACAGGAATGCAGTAAATACCTCCATTTGTTGCAATCGTGGTACGGGTTGCAATGGATCCTGCTTTACAATCGGCGATGAAGACAAAATTTTTGTGTCCAATCACTTTTACCATTTTTTGCCATGTTGGTAAATATAATGGATCATCGGTGAGACCAGTGCGGTCTTGGGGTCTTCCCAAGTAGAGCAACTGGCGAACCCGAAGGGCTCCATTACCTTCCTGGGTGGCGCTGACTAAAAGCATCCCCATTGAGTCGAGGGTTGCCAGTAATTGGCGATACTGCAATAAGTCTGGACGAAAATCTTTGGAGTAACCATAACGCAGTAGATTCTCTTCTGGGGAATCTCCCTGTTGATGATTCACACTAAAACTAGTTGTATCAGCTCGTGCCACAACAGTAGGTAATTCATAGGCACGAATCAGATGCCGTCCTAACTTTACCTCGATTTCAAGCCTTGCCTCTGACTGTTTACCTAGCTCTTCGACCTGACTTACAAGCACGCCAGATTTTCTCAGCTGAACCGCAGCATCCAGCATTGCATCTTCACCATACTCGCTTAAACAATGACGCATCTGCTCCGTTGTCAAAATCACACCCATCG
>JAQYWP010000695.1 GCA_029379285.1 Rhizonema sp. PD38 | reverse complement strand
AAAGTGGGTTTGAAGGCACATAGTCAGATTCCTGTCAATGCGTAAGTCCTAAGTCATATGCCTAATCCTTGTCTAATTCCTTATGCCGATCGCCTGTACACAACCAATAAATCGGAGCTACCAAACCGAAGGGTCGCCACAGCTTGGGGTCTTTGAGGATTGAGGTAGTGCCATCCCGACTGCGATTGAGTTGCTTAGAGTTGGGTTCTTGGAAGCGTGTCCCCAACATTCCAAATGCTGAAGTGGTAAAGTAGTCTACGCTTCCTGCTCCCAATTGCTGCCAAGACTGTAACTTTCTGTGAACTTGCGGGAAGCGAGCTGATGCCAGATATGCAGGATTATGCCGATTGACCCATAAATCCGTCTGTTCGCACTTTGTTAGTACAAGCGCAATTCGGCGCTTTGCCGCAGTCATCTCAGTCCGATCCACAGCTATCAAAAACTTATCCAGACCATTGGCATACTCAGAGTCCTTGCGATAAGTTGTGCCATCAATCAAAAACAAAATTCCCGTTGCTTGCAGACAATCTTCAAGGTAGTCCTCTAGTTGTGAATTTCCTGCTTGGTGCAGGAGGTCAGTAAAAAATTCTCCAGCGTAATCTTTGCAGCTAATATTCAGTGTCAGCAATTGCGTTCCCAAGCTTAGCTGAGAATTCTTCCAAGAAAATTGCCCTTTGAGAGCAATGCTGAGGGTATAATCTTTAACATCTAATGCACTAGCATCCAGTCTAGTTGGTTCCAACTCTAACCCTTGCGCTAAGATGTTTTGCGCCTTAGTGACCAGTTCTGAACCCTCTTCGTTAATAGAGGTGACAGACTGCACTGGACTGGAAAGGTCAGCATTGGGCCAACGTGCCAAAGATGCCATGTATGTTGTTTTGCCAGAGGCTCGATCGCCAATCACCCTCAGCACTGCATTGCTTTGAACAGCCTTTGATAAATCTTTTGTTTTGGTCTGAATTTTCGTTAACCAATCACGCATCGTCTCTCATCCTCTGACCCGTACTTAACCAATAGAGAGGGGAAATCATGCCATAGGGTCGCCAAGCCGATGGTTTTCTCAAAACTGAATTTCTCCCATCGGTTCCCCATTCATCAACACGATTAGGTCGGGGGTCATTTCGCTGGAGAACTCCAAAAGTTGAAATAGCATAAAAGCGTAGGTTTTTTGGTGAAATTTTGGCTTGCAAAGTTGCTTTTGTTTCAGGTAAATGCACATCGAATAAGTCGATTTCTGGGTATAATCTACCGGGCCATAGTTCACCTCTTTCACACTTGCTCATTGCTACAGCGATACGTAGATCGTGACTTCTGTCGTGAGCGTCCATTAATGCAGTGAATCTTTTAATTACTCGGCTGTAAAACTTATCTGTTCCTTTTTTCCATTCTGTTAACAAAATTAAACATCCTTTGACATCTTTCATTAAACATTCATCGATAAATTCGTTTTGTAAAGAATTATTTTTACCTAATTCTAATTCTTCAAAAATCTCTCCTGGGTAATCTCTAACAGCTAAATTAATCTTGTTTTGCGTACTAAGAAAAGATTTAATGTCAATCTGAAATGAATAAAAAGGCAGGCTATCAATTCCACCAGCGACAGTCGTAGGTTCTAAAGAACCACCTTCTCGAATAATATTTTCAGCTTTATCTGCCAATTCCCTAGTTTCATCATTGAGAGCTTGAATAGTGAAATGATGAGCTTGCTTTCCAGTTCTCCTTTTATCAGGCCAATAGGCTAATGCAGCCAGATAAGTTGTCTTGCCTGAACCCCGTGGACCAATAACGCGAATATTTCCCATATTTTTTATTCATTATTTTGCTAAAAATGCTCCTAAATATAACCAAGGTAGTTCTAATAAATAGCGATTGTAAATTGTTGTGATAAAGCAACGAACAGATAAACCAGAAATATTCTGATTTATTTTTTCTAGCTGTGGATGAATAGGTCTGAAGTATTTTTGCAAAACGTAACTATGCCGCTGTTGCCAATTTAATTGAGCGCCATTAGGGTTATAAGCAAGTTTTAAGCTTTCTTGATTGATATTGCAAAAAAGGTCTGCTTTATTTAAGCAAATTAATATATGTCGTGCTTTATAACAGTCTTGCTGCAAGAAGTCTAACCAACGATTAAACCTATTACACCATTGCTGTTGAGTCATAAATTCTTCTTGGTTTACACTCGGATTTAAAATTTCCCGATAAGGTGGAATTATGAGTAAAATCCCTTCACTGTCACGAAGAGTATTTAAAAAGTTGTTCCACTTGTCTGGGTTATCTGTTTGCCATGTTTTACGCCATATTTCTCCTGGTGTATCTATCCAATCTAAGGTTAGTTGTTTAAAGCCAGTAGGTAGTTTAACTTGGATATCTAAATATCGTGCATCAACTTCCTTCTCTGCATCTGTTGCCTTAGTTCTTCCAATACCATCGTCGTATAAAAGGGCTTTGAGATATTCATAATCAGGATAAGAGACGCTAACATAGTCACTTCTGGGATTCGCCAACTCCATTGCTAAGTGTGTTTTACCAGTC
Source organism: Rhizonema sp. PD38 (assembly GCA_029379285.1). Classification (GTDB taxonomy): domain Bacteria; phylum Cyanobacteriota; class Cyanobacteriia; order Cyanobacteriales; family Nostocaceae; genus Rhizonema. Next base: position 2,566 of record JAQYWP010000695.1, on the reverse strand, counting down.
GCGCGATCGCCTATATAAATTATTCCCATCTTTCCCTAATAACTATCAACAAAAAAGGTTTTCTGGAATTTTATTAAAAACTGTTAAGTCTTTGAATTTCTCTCAGCATTAATACGCATATTTACACGAAAAATAGAATTTAGTCTAAACTCCAGATCTAACACCTTCCTGATTCCACCCGACTGGACGGTCGAAATCCTCTCCCCCGAGCAAAGCCAAACCAAAGTCATCCGCAACATTCTCCACTGTCTTGCTCACGGTACCCAGATGGGATGGTTAATTGATCCAGAGGAAGAACTGGTGTTTGTTTATTTTGCTAATCGCACCATTGCAGTGTTTGAAGAACCGAGCGATCGCATCCCTGTCCCAGCCTTTGCCGAATCCTTCAACCTTTCTGTTGGGCAGATCTTCGGTTGGTTAGAGGAATAAAGCCGTGTCCACAGTGTCCACAATAATGCTCAACGTTGCTGGACTAATTCCTTCAACCGCTTCAAGATTTGCAGTACCTGGTACAACTGATTTTCGTGATTAGCAATGGTGAACTCATCAGATAACGCATACTGATATGTACCTTGCGTCACCAACTTGATAAATTGAAAATTGTTACTGCCTACCCTACACCTACATAACAGAAGAGACGCAAAATTTTGCGTCTCTACAGAGGATTTACACAAAGTCTATTTTTATGACTTAAACAAGAAACTAACTTTTTTTGAACACTGATTCCACAGTAGACTTAATGGAATCCCGTGCATCCTTTAATGTTTGTGCGATCGGATGCTTTGCTTGTAAAAATATCCGCGCACAGTTACGTCCTGGCATTCCCGAAATCGAACCACCTGGATGAGTTCCCGCACCTGTCAGGAACAAATCTTCTATTGGGGTTTTGTAATTTGCTATTTCTGGTAAGGGACGGAAAAACACCATCTGGTCTAAAGTCATATCGATGTGGTAGTAATTCCCTTTATACGCACCCAATCTTTCTCCCAGTTCTGCCGGGCTTTCCACACGACGGGCGATAATTGAGTTCTTCACATTTGGAGAATATTGTGCTAACTTGTCAATGACTTTGTCTGCAACTTTGTGCTTCATCTCATCTGTCCACCCGGTACCCTTCAAACCCGTACCTTCTGCACCTGCGATTTGATAGGGGGCGAAAAACTCAATCCACGCAGTATGCTTGCCTGGTGGTGCCATCGACGGATCTAACATTGTCGGCACTACCAAATACATGGATGGGTCGGAATCTGGTATTTCTCCTAAGGTACATTTACTATGAGCCTGTTCTACGTGACTCATAGAATCTGCAATTAATACAGATCCAATTAGATATTCATCTTTATGTTCGTGGTGTTCAAAACGTAGGGGTTCGTTTAATGCTAAGTCAATTTTGAGGATAGTTTCGTTATTGTTAACGATGCGGCGATCTAATCTTTCTCGTAAATCTGAATCGACAGCATCAACTTCACTGGCATCTATCATTTGCAAAAATAGACGTTTAGCATCAATATTTGAGATCACCCCATGCTTAGCACGATATTCTGTACCGTTTGCAACTCTCACTCCAACGGCACGATTATTATCAATCAAAACTTTCTCAACGTGCTGATCTGTGAGTACGACGCCGCCTTTACTTTTGACTAAGTTCAATAAAGCTTGTACTAATGCGCCAGTACCACCGCGAGGTCTTGTCATGCCCGGATCGTGACGCATTGCCATCATAATTGCACCAATAGCGATGGTTTTCTGCGACGGTGGCGCACCGAGTTCTGCAGCTAGTCTTGCGAGAGGGGCTTTGAGAAACTCTGAATCAAACCATTCGTTGAGAATATCTTCTGCGCTGGTTAACATGTTGCGAATAAAGTCCAGCGTTTTAGATGGCGAACCAATCACTGAGAATAAATCTTTAATCTTTGCTATGTCATAGTTACCAACAATATCTAGAACTGACTTTGGAGGTGCGTTAAACATGGGAATCATCGCGCCAAGCGCTTTCTGCCAATATTCTGTATACACTTTGTACTTTTTAGCATCACGTTCGCTATAACGAGCGATTTCTGCACAAGTTTTGTCTAGTGACTTATGAGCTAGAAAATACTTTCCATCGGGGTGAGGACAGAAAACAACTGGATCGCAATCCAGATATTCCAAACCATATTTCTCTAATTCTAATTCTTCAACAACTGGTCCAAGATGAATAAATTCGTGGTCAATAGCACATAAGTTAAATTTAAATCCAGGAGCTTCGTTTGGTAAAGACTCCTCCGTAGTTGCTGCGCCACCGGGAACAGAACGCTTTTCTAACAATAGAACGCTATAACCTGCTTTTAGCAAGTAAGCAGCACAAACTAACCCGTTGTGTCCTGCTCCGATAATCACAACATCATACGTTTGCATAGTCTAATTTTCGCGATTACATAGATATTCTCCAATGTTAGTAAGCCGTTACTAACTTTACATCGTTCTCTAGTTATAAAATTCACCTTTATGGAAGATGTTTTATAAATATCTCATTTGAGTCGTGTACAGTTCATTTACTTAATTAACAGTCAACTAGCAATAGTAT
>JAQYWP010000694.1 GCA_029379285.1 Rhizonema sp. PD38 | reverse complement strand
TCTTTAATTCTCTAAGTACTTTTTTCTGAGCCTGAGCTTTTAGTCCAAACTCCAGTTATTAACCATGCCTTGAAAATTAATTTAGATTATTGCATAGAAGACTTATCCAAAATGATTGAATCAATGACAATGGCTTGCGACCGCATTAACAATATCAGCAATAGTTTAAGAGTTTTCTCTAGGGCAGATCGAGATTGCAAACAACCATTTAGTTTGCATGAAGGTATTGATAGCACAATTTTAATTCTCAAGCACCGTCTCAAAGCAAACGAAAAACGTCCGGAAATTGAGGTGATTACAGAGTACGGCAATATACCGCAAGTTGAGTGTTTTTTCGGTCCAATAAATCAAGTATTTATGAATATTCTGGCAAATGCCATTGATGCTTTAGATGAGTCTAGCGTAGGTCGTAAATTTGCGGAAATCAAAGCTAATCCCAATCAGATTAGAATTACAACTTTTGTAGCAGAGAAACAAGTAAAAATCATAATTGCCGATAATGGTATTGGTATGAGCAAGGAAGTCAAAGAATGTATTTTTGACCACTTCTTTACTACTAAAGGAGTAAAAAAAGGTACAGGTTTGGGACTGGCGATCGCCAAACAAATTATTGTTGATAAACACAATGGACAACTTGACTGTTTCTCAATGCTTGGTGAGGGTACAAAATTTGTGATTACTCTGCCGATTTAGCTTTTTGTGAATTAACGTATTCATCTCATAGAGATTATAATCATGCACATAATTATTGCTAACATTTTTTCTATCAAAACAGTAAATAGCTGACTGAAAAATACACCCCCTTTTCTTGGAGCGATCGCTTTTCTCCTGCGACTGATACTAGGGAAATACCCCAATCCAAACGAGCAGAGAAGTTATCATCCTGTTTCCACAACAAACCGAATCCAGTACCTACTAACGTACTAGGTGATGGATTTTTACCATTGTTATTCCAGCCTTTACCAATATCAAAAAAGGGAGTCAGTTGCAGTAATCCTTTGATTTTGGGGGCACGGAAGATGGGCAAACGAAGTTCGCTAGATAACAACAAACCACTATCTGTTAGTAATGCATCCTGACGATAACCACGCACGCTTAATTGTCCGCCGAGTCCAAATTGCTCTAAGGGTACTAGAGAATCAGTGGCTACTTGTAAATCACCCCTGACTAAAAATAGAGTGTCTGGTTTTAATTGGCGTACCCATTGCGCTTCTCCCCGCCAACTAAAAAAGCGGCTATCTGGTAAATTATTGCTGACATTGGCATCGAACCAATCTACTCCAACGTTAAATTGCGATCGCACTGCAAAAACTTCTTTATTGCTACGTTGGGTATATTCTTGAGTAAAATGCAGGGCAGAAATTTTAGTTCTTCCATTTGCATCAGCACCTGGTGATAAAGGAAACCCGCCAATATGATCAAGTCCTAATTCTGTTTGACTTTCTTCACGCGAGAAAGATAGCCCGACAGCTAATTCCTGGGTTGGTTTTTGTATCAGTGGTTGTCGGTAACCGAATTCGTAGGACTTAGTATTTGACAGAATATCAAGAACACTAAATGGTTTTTCAATGATCTTGTTCCAACCCTGGTTATAAATAAATGATACAGTGCCATTATGAGCATTAATTGGAAGCGTATAACTGGTATTAATTGCATTGCTACCATCAGTATTGGCATATCCAACACTAAGTGTATCACCTAAACCAAGTAAATTGACTTCATCCAAATCTATTCCCCGACGAAAGCTACCAACACTTGGCGATCGCCCATTATCTAGGGTTGCAGTTAGTTTAAATGTATTCGCTTCTTTAACCTCGACTTACTCAAGACGAATTAAAAAAAGTAGCTGAAACTAGAAACGAAAAAGCGAAAGCTAAATTATTAGAGCAAGAGCAATTACAGAAATTAGCGCTTAAAAAACAACAAGAGCAAGATCTTATTCGTTCTCAATGGAACCGTTTGACAAAGTTAGCTTTTCCCTGTTTTGAATTAATTAATGAAGCACAAGCACTCGCAAAAGATTATAGAATGCGGATTGTGCCTAGCTTACACAAACAATTTAAAGCTAAGCGAATTCAAGAAATTGCTAATGATATTTTAATGCCTACAGCTAAGAAAGGAGCTTGGACTTGGAAATTTAAATCAATGGAACAACTTGAATTAATCATTGAGGAATTTTATGCAATTTGGAATGATGAATGTGATGAGTGTTTTATTAATTATGCATACTCTGTAGGACATTTGGATGATGTCGATGATGATTTTGATGTTGTGAGCAATCAGCAGTTAGCAGTTAGTAGTTAGCACTCAGATATCAACGATGAAGTCCATTAGGCCCCAATACTGCTCGGTTAAGAAATTTATCTGTTTAGGCAAGCAGGGGGGGCAGAGGATGCAGGGGATGCAGGGGAGGAAAAAAGAGCTTATCCGAGCAGTATTGCATCAGTCCCAACATCTCTTGGTCGAAATCTTTTCCACCCATCCATTAAATTCTTCAGCACATCTTTCATCAGTCAGCATTTTTGATAATTTTTATGCCCAAAACTTTTAAAGTTCCACTGTTAGCGCTGACAGTGACTGAAGTCAACTCTTTACCCAACAGGTAAAAACTACCCGCAATACTGACTGAACTGTAAAGTCCGTTATTTGCCTTTTTGAGCGTTATTGTCGCATTTTTCTTATTGTTTGCGCCTTTAAGCATTAAGATCGGGGCAAAATTAAAGCTACCAGACGCGGTTAATTTGCTGCTATTGACGCTAGCAATGATGTTAGCAAAATTGTAACCTATAAACTTGAGATTCCCCGCAATACTAGCAGAATTATTGATATTACCATTAGTCGCTGTGTTCAGAGTGAGTGTAGCACCATTGAAAGCTAAAATGCCAAAATTGAAATTACTCGTAGCTTGAAACCCACTTTTATTAAGGCTGATACCCAACGAGGTGAATTGTTTACCAAGGAGAGTAAGATCGCTTAAACCAAAAACTTTTTTATTCATCGAGTCAAGGTTGAGATTAGGAACATTCAGCTTAATAACATCCCCTAAACTCAGAGAAGCATTATTAATGGTAACCTTCTGAGTGTTAAATGATAAGGTGCCGCTACCCAAAGATTGATTAAAAGCACTGATATTTGCTGTTCCCGTCGCACTCTTATTTGTCAAGCTAAATGTGAAAGTCGGAATATCGACAGTCAAGAAGCCTACTAAACTCAGCTTGGTATTCTTCAGCGTAACAGTATTGCGAGTAACATCAAACGTACTACCTGCTAAAGTATTTCCTAAAATTGAAATCGTTCCGGAACCACTACCAATACCAGATTTAAGATCGATACTAAGAGTATTAACATCGATAGTTAACAGATTAGCTAAATTCAGGTCAAAGTTTTCAAAGATGGCATTGGTAGGCGTAATCTGAAATTCAACATTCGCGATTTGATTATTGAGAATCTCAACATAACCATCCCCCATGAGATACTGCTGACTAGGCGTTACCTTTAGAGCTAAATCTAAACTATCGTCATTGGTTCCTCTAATTTTCAGAAATCCTAAATCTATTTCATGAACTTTCAACGAACCCTCAACGTTACTGAAAGTTATGTCACCATGAAGGGCTAATATTGCCGCATGTCCCCAAGCAGTAATCTTGCCATTAATTTCCAACCCTTCTGATATCGGTTGACCCGCAATTGTCGTCGGGAAAGGAACAAACTTTATTAACTGATTGAGTTTTCCATTTTCATCTCGTAAAGATTCGATGTTTAAATCAAGAAAAGTGTCTAAAAAACCTAATGCTTTACTAACTAAATCAGTTGGGTAATTAGCTTGCTTAAAAATGAAACCAGCAACTGGTCCTTTCCACAAATCTACTAAGCTAACTGCCTGATTAGTAGTTAAAACTAAGGCTAATTTCTCAGGATCGTTAGTATCAATGAGGAATGCTACGTTAAGATCAATTTCTCCCCATTTCAAATCTCCAATGAAACCAAAGTTATCGAAGTAGGGAGGTAAATAAGTCCCGCCTCCCTGAAAAGCGATATTGCGAAGTTCAGTTCCTACCAACCCATAGGGATTGAACCAGGAGTTTTCACCTTGTTGATAGAAGAATGCGGTTAAAGATTTTGGTTCGAGGGAAAGTTTACCAGAAAGAAATAAGGTAGGTTCTTGGTTTTGGGTGGGATCGTAGCCTTGGAGGTTTAGATTTCCAGTTAATCCAAAGCACGGCTTTAAATCAGATCCAATATCTAACCCGATGATCATATTACGAAAAGTGGCATTAAATTTTTCAATAGAAAATAGCGGAATATTGCCTGGAATATTACCCTTTAAACTCATTAATCCCGCAGAATCGAAGCTAATATAAACCTTTAAAAGACCAATTCCTAACTTACTGTGAATGAAATTTCCAAAGTTTGTATCAAGATTGGTAAAATTAATATCTCCAATCAAGTTCACCCCTTTACTTAAATTAATTCGACCTAATTCTGGATGTGTGAAAGAATAGCCAAGGTTAGTTATGATCAGTTCTGAGTCAATCAACTTCAAGTCTTCAATGATAGAAATCCTACTTGTTAATCGACTAAAATCAAGTTCGGCATGTAATTTATAGTTTAATGTAATTCTCTCACTAAATTTCAGTATAAAATCTTGGGAATTTAGTAATCCTTTGAAACTCAGTTCTGGCGCGTGAAGATTGTTAAAAAGACACAACTCCGGTGTATATAATGTGACTTCAGATTTACCGAAAATTTCGGTAATAATGCTATTGAGTGCCGTATTCATGTATGAAACAGAACTATCAAAGCTAAAAAAATCATCTAAGTTTAACTGACAATTGTTGGCAAACTTTAAAGAAATTCCTAAATTTGATAAGACTAAACTTACATCATCTTGAATTAACAAGCTTGAATTAAGAATCTGGAGTATCTGCTGGCTACTTCCAATACCTTGTTTTGCTACCACTTGGTTAATAATTGAACTAATATTCATTTCACCCAAGTGGATGAATATTAGTTCATTTTGTGAAATTTGCAATTCAATATTAGCGGGAGCTACTAACAACTTACTAGTAAAATTAGACAATTCTTCAATACTATTTAATAG
>JAQYWP010000693.1 GCA_029379285.1 Rhizonema sp. PD38 | reverse complement strand
GCGAGTATTGGTTTAAGCCAGTTGAGGAGTGGCTTCCAGCTCCGGTAGTCCGTATTAAGGACATCCGTACAAAGAAAGTTTTGGAGTTTCCTAAAATACAAGATACTGAGGAAGTAGGAATTGAACAGCAACTAGCTAGCGGAGTCTACGGGACAGAAGATTCTGTCCCGCGAGCTTCGCGCAATGATGGGGTAGTCCCTATTGCGGACGACCACTCTAAGGACACAAACAACAATGTTGTTGTTGTTTGTAAAATATTAAAAGAACAACAAATCGTCCTCAAAACCCGCAGACTATCACCATCTTTACCCTTAGCATCAGTAATTAAATTTTGAATTTCTACCCATCGCTGTAGCAGCCATTGCCACTTCCTGCACTAGCCTGAAGACTTCCCGACTGTCACAAAAGAGCTACATTCCGCTTGAGTTACTGAGTCAAATTCTCTCCTGTACTGCGATTAAGCAATAGTCGCAAAATAGATAAACTTAAGATGATGAGAAATAGTACCAGTCCAATTGTACAAGCGTAACTAATTTCTAAGTTATTAAATGCTTGCTCGTACAGATAGTAAACTATCGTTTTTGAGCTATTAAGTGGTCCACCTTGGGTCATAATATAGACTTCATCAAACACCTTGGTAGCAGCAATCGCTGAAACCACCGCAACTAGAGCTAGATAAGGTTGCATTAAAGGTACGGTAATATCCCAGTGTTTGCGAATACCATCTGAGCCATCAATTGCCGCCGCTTCATACACATCCTCAGGTATAGATTGTAACCCGGCAAGATAAATCACCATATAGTATCCCAATCCTTTCCACACAGTGACAGCCATGACACTAAAAAGAGCAAAGTGAGAGCTGGTGAGCCAAGAAATTCCTTTTGGAAAAACACCCTTTAGGAGTTGATTGAGTAAGCCATTTTCTGCATACAGCCAATTCCAAGCGATCCCTGCAACCACGATGGAAATCACCACTGGCGTGTAATATGCAGCTCTAAACCAGTACATTCCACGCAGTTTCTGATTGACTAAAATTGCCAGTGCCAAGGGAACTATGACCAAAATTGGCACTACACCCACAAGGTACACTAAGGTATTGCCTAGAGTTTTCCAAAAAACTGGATCAGCCCATAAGCGGCGAAAGTTAGCGAAACCTACCCATTGCGGCTGCATGGTGAGATCATATTCGTAGCGAGTAAAGCTGAGGTAGAAAGCTTGGAGTGCAGGCCAAAAGACAGTTAAGACTAAGATAAATAAAGCAGGGAGCAAAAATATATACGGAGTTAGTCGTTTTTGGATAAAAACTAAATCATTGAGCGTTAACTTCTTCATAAAGGTTTTTTTCGTCCTCTTGGCAGATGAATTATTGAGGTTAGGTCTTGCACGATAGGAAGCTGTGTATATCAATTGAAAAATTATAGGTATAGCATCATTAATCAGTAAGAGAAATTGCCAATCATACATGTAAATGCTTTGAAAACCACATTTACTAGTACAATCAGGATGTTAAGTTTTATATTCCAGTGCTAAGCCGTTTAAGGACTGAACCCCTTGACGGTAATTTGCCAATCTCCTGAGAAAATCTAAACTGGAAAACGGTAAAGAGAGGATTTTACACAATGGCTTTTGAACTTCCCCCACTACCATACGACTACAAGGACCTTGAGCCGCACATCTCGGCTGAAACCTTACAGTTCCATCATGACAAGCACCATGCTAGTTATGTTACTAACCTCAACAACCTAACGAAAGACTCACCACTTGCTGACAAGTCACTGGAAGAAGTGATTAAGGAAAGTGTCAATGACTCGGCTAAAACAGGTATTTTCAACAATGCTGCTCAGGTATGGAATCATACGTTTTACTGGCATTGTATGAAGAAAAATGGTGGTGGTAGTCCTACTGGTGAGTTAGCCGAAAAAATTAATGCCTCCTTCGGTAGCCTTGATGAGTTCAAAAAACAGTTCAAGGAAGCTGGCGGAACACAGTTCGGTAGTGGTTACGCTTGGCTGGTGGTGGATAACGGTAACTTGAAAGTTGTCAAAACACCAAACGCCGCTAACCCCATCACAAGTGGTCACACTCCTTTGTTAACAGCTGATGTCTGGGAACATGCTTATTACCTAGATTATCAGAATCGTCGTCCAGACTACCTGCAAACTTTCCTAGACAGTTTAATTAACTGGGAATATGTTGCAGAACAGTATGCGAAAGCTAAATAAGCTGGGAGCTTTTACAAACGAGTTCTAATAACTGCTTTATCTCTCGGTAAAGCTTTAAGAATTACTGACAAACAGTCACGAATACATCGTGGCTGTTTTTTAGGCATCGATATGGAATACAACCTCATGAATAGTACAGAACTAGCGCAATACATGGAAGCAACTAATAGCATTGCCAAGCCTTGGCTATTGCTACAACTACGAATAAAGAAACTTCAAGAACGTCGATCTCTTATCTCAGAAAATGAATACGTTGAAGAGTTAGAAGATATTCACAAAGACCTCATGAATTTGGGAGAATGGTGGCGTGGAATTGAAGATGAGGTATTTTGATTTTATCAGGAGTGTTTCTAACTTCCCACTCCTCACTTTTCACTAAATATAATTATGGATTATCGAGATGCAGGCGTTGATGTTGAGGCCGGTCGGGCATTTGTCAATCAAATTCGTAGTTTGGTTCAAAGTACCTTTAGACAGGAAGTTATTGGTGGGTTAGGTGGCTTCAGTGGTTCCTTTCAACTACCGTCTGGTTATCAGGAACCTGTTTTAGTATCTGGAACTGATGGTGTGGGTACAAAGCTGAAAGTTGCTCAAATTCTCAACTGTCATGACACCGTTGGGATTGATTTGGTGGCGATGTGTGTCAACGACGTACTAACTTGTGGGGCAGAACCACTATTTTTCTTAGATTATGTGGCAACAGGCAAGCTAGATCAAGAGCAATTGACTCAAGTGGTTACGGGTATAGCTTCTGGGTGTAAACAGGCAGGCTGTGCTTTATTGGGAGGAGAAACGGCAGAAATGCCAGATTTCTACCAAATGGGTGAATATGACTTGGCAGGGTTTTGTGTGGGAATTGTGGAAAAAAGCCAGATGCTTAATGGTTCTCAAGTACAAGTAGGCGATGTGGCGATCGCTCTTACAAGTACAGGAGTACACAGCAATGGCTTTAGTTTGGTGCGGAAAATTTTCAGCGAAAAAGGCTTTTCGTGGAGCGATCGCCCAGAACTTTTAAATGGCCAAACTTTGGGAGAAACTTTCCTCACTCCTACACGTATTTACGTCAAACCAATCTTAGCTGCACGTCAAGCGGGGTTGGAAATTCACGGTATGGCTCATATCACGGGCGGAGGTTTGCCAGAAAATTTGCCCAGATGTTTGGGTAACGGGCAAGCTGTTAAAATTGACACTAGTAGTTGGTCTATCCCACCTGTTTTTCAGTGGCTAGCACAAGTTGGTTCAGTCAGTTGTGAAGCCATGTATAATACTTTCAATATGGGTATTGGATTTGTGCTAATAGTACCTCCCCATCAGGCACAGCAAACAATTTCTTACTTTGAATCACACAATCAAGCTGCTTTTGCGATTGGTGAGGTGATTGCGGGAGAAGGTGAATTAGTAGGATTGCCTGTTAGTACTTAATGCTACCCAAATATTACGGAATAGATGCTCTTGAGGAACAATTTTGCTATTTAAGATCTGTCCAAGACACTGTCATGCGAATTTTATTTATCTCTACTCACTTGCCAAGTGATTTCAGCACCAGTACTCAAGGTATTTATAAACGTATGGCAATGTTTGTTGATGCAATCAAAGAGATTGCTCAACTAGATATGCTATTTTTTGTGCCTCCTGATACAGAACTTTCAACAGAAGCGATAGCTCAAACAGAACGCGACTGTTCCCAATTCTGGCAAACGCAGATGAATCTCTATTTGTGCCCCACAGGCATACAACAGAATTCACGTCCTAAATGGCAACAGCAATGGGGTGGCATTTTCAACTTCTTCAAGCAGTTTTCAGTATCAGAACAGCAAATGCAAGCACTGGAAACGTGTTTGAGTCGAAAGCCAGATGCAATATTTGTGCATCGGCTCTCATCAATGAGTGCTGTTATGCTGACACAGCAAGCACTGCCACCAATTGTTTTGGATTTGGATGATATTGAACACATCAGTTTTATGCGCCAAATTCGCCAGCCACCGACTCGACTGAGAACATTGCTGTATTACTTACAAGTGCCTGCCCGTCTTTGGGGTGAGTTGCAAGCAATTCGTTTGGCAAAGTTTTCCTTTGTTTGTTCGGAAGGCGATCGCCGTTACCTGAAAGATTTGTGGCAACTACCTAGCGTCATCACTGTACCCAACGCTATCGCTATCCCTGAATTACAACCAATCACAAAAGAACCAACTTTACTTCTTCTAGGAGGTTACTATTACTACCCTAATATTAATGCTGCTAACTTTTTAATTGAAAAAGTATGGCCTTATATCTACCAAGTTATGCCAGAAGCACGATTGACTATTGCAGGCCCGGAACCGCATCATCTTCGCAGTTACAATAAAGGAGTACCTGGTGTTGAGTTTGCGGGATTTGTTGAGGATTTAGATGCACTTTATCGGCGATCGCGTGTCGTGTGCTGTCCTGTTTTGTCTGGTGGGGGAACCCGCGTTAAAATGGTAGAAGCCTCAGCCTATGGTAAACCTATCGTCGCCACTGGCATTGGTGCCGAAGGATTGGCAATGTCAGATGGCAAAGAATTCTTGATGTGTGACAACCCAAAAGCTTTTGCACAAGCGTGCCTAGAACTGCTACGCAATTCAGAGTTGTGCGATCGCCTAGGTGCGGCTGCTCGAGAAGTCGCAATTCGCTATTACAACCATGTTAACATTGTATAGCAAGTTCGCCAACAAATCCAGTTGGCAATTGATACTACTCCCTTCCCGCTAGAAGAATACCGTTAAAAAAACCGCCTTAGCGTTCGCGCAGCGTCTCGAAGAGAAGACATGCCCGAAGGGCTTTAGACAAGGGCAGTGCGTTGGTGAGCCAGCGCTGCAGGAGGGTTAGCCCGCTCTCACGGCGACTGGCGAAAGGCTCTGCC
>JAQYWP010000692.1 GCA_029379285.1 Rhizonema sp. PD38 | reverse complement strand
GTATGGCGCAGTTGTATTCTCAGCAACAACCGCCACTGAAGCATTGGAGAAACTAGAACGATTTGGGCCTTCTTTGCTGATCAGTGACATTGGGATGCCTTCTAAAAATGGTTACGCTTTGATCCGCGAAATCAGAGCACGTTCAAGAGAACAGGGAGGTGGCATTCTGGCGATCGCTTTAACAGCATATGCTAGAGATGAAGATAGCAAAAAGACGCTTGACGCCGGCTTCCAGAGACATATGTCTAAACCAGTTCAACCAACTGAATTAGTCACGGCGATCTCTTCTTTAATAAAATCCGGTAGCAGTCCCGTCTTCTAAAGATAGCCATGTCACTTTTTCAATCTTTGAAAAAGTTAATTTTAAAGGTCTTGATGATCTTTAAAGATATAATGCTGGAAATCTGTTACAAATTGCATAAGCAAGCGTACAGTCCTGATTTTGAACTTATCATGTCCTGCATAACTTGTCTGTTCACAACTGATTGTTAAATCTTTACCAAATTACATTATCTATTGCCCATCTTCCATAAAAATTTTCCCAATTTGAGAAACAGAGGTATCAATGAATATTTTTACGAACGAAAAAAACAATTATAAATTACTCAAGGAGCGACCGCATTGGCAAGGAGAACGTATTGTGGACTCTAACGTTGAAGGTGAAGACACTAAGATGTCAGATACATTGGTTTCAACACTTCCTATCAGCGACACCAATCGCGGTCGAATTGCTATATTTATTGATGGTGCAAACCTATTTCATGCCGCTTTGCAACTTGGTATTGAAATTGATTACGCCAAACTACTTTGCTATTTAAGTCAAGGTGGAAGACTGTTGCGTAGTTTCTTTTACACGGGTGTTGATCGTACCAATGAGAAACAGCAGGGTTTTTTGCTCTGGATGCGTCGAAATGGCTATCGTGTTGTCACTAAAGATTTAATTCAGCTTCCAGATGGTTCTAAAAAAGCCAACTTGGATATAGAAATCGCTGTAGATATCATGAATTTAGCTCCTTACTACGATACTGCAGTTTTAGTCAGTGGGGATGGAGATTTAGCCTACGCTGTGAATGCTGTCAGTTACAAAGGAGTTCGCATTGAGGTTGTCAGCGTGCGTTCCATGACTAGCGATAGTTTAATTGATGTTACTGACTGCTTTATTGACCTCGATAGTATCAAACAACACATCCAAAAAGAAACTCATCCAAGTTATAATTATCGACCACCGTTTGATTCTAGTCTGTGAACGAGAGTACAATACCTGTTTTGGAACACGAACGATCATTCTTCATGGAGTATCCGTTCTGTGGTTCCAATGTGTATAGCTAATTAAGACATCCACTTACATCCGTAGGTGGATTGGCATAGAAGTTAATTCTTTTAAAAAAAGCAAAAACGATTTATCCGAACCGTATTGTACTAGTTCATCAGCCCGCGCTGTTAACACTACTAGGTATGTTCTATGCAAGCCCAAGAACAACGTTACTATTCACCTGAAGAATACCTGTCATTAGAAGTTGCTTCAAAGGATCGTCATGAATATATCGACGGTAAAATTAAACAAATGGCAGGTGGAACACCGAATCACAATCAAATTGCTCTCAATCTCAGTGGTAGCCTTAATTTTGCTTTAAGGCGTAAACCCTATAGAGTATTTGTCACAGATCAGCGCTTGTGGATTCCACAGAAGCAAGTTCATACCTATCCGGACGTTATGGTTACTGTAGGTGCCTTAGAATTTGCTGTAGGTCGTCAAGATACGATTACTAATCCCTTGATGATTGCTGAAGTGTTATCAAAATCAACAAGAAGCTATGACTTGGATGAAAAATTTGCAGCTTATCGAAGTATATCCAGCTTTCAGGAATATGTTCTCATCGATCAATACAAAATTCATGTCGAACAATATTTCAAAACTGAGGATAAAAAATGGATATTCTGTGAATATGAAGACGAGAATAGCCTCTTATCGCTAGCCTCTGTTCAATTTCAAATTTCTCTATTAGATATTTACGATAAAGTTGATTTTGGTTCGCTTGAATAACTTACCCAAGGGCACAAGCGATACAGTCAGCAACCAACCATTCCTCTGGACACTAACTTTGTTTGCCCTTGGCATGTCCTCTTGGGAGAAGCGGGATATAGTGCCAGTATCCTATAGGTGTAAGATGAAAATTGGTATGATTAATTAGACTCCAGACAAATTTATCACGCCCATGACCACGTTACCTCGTCGCTACCACATAATCACCTTCGGTTGCCAGATGAATAAAGCCGACTCAGAACGCATGGCTGGTATATTAGAGGACATGGGATTTGAGTGGTCGGAAGATCCGAATCAAGCAGGGGTCATACTATATAATACTTGTAGTATCAGAGATAATGCTGAGCAGAAGGTATATTCGTATTTAGGTAGACAAGCAAAGCGTAAGCACGAACAGCTTGATTTAACTTTAATTGTTGCAGGTTGCGTTGCTCAACAGGAAGGAGAAGCACTGTTACGACGCGTACCTGAATTGGATTTGGTCATGGGACCGCAACATGCAAACCGTCTAAAAGATTTACTACAACAAGTCTTTGACGGTAATCAAGTTGTGGCAACCGAGCAAGTTCATATTATGGAAGATATCACCAAGCCGCAAAGGGATAGCACTGTAACTGCTTGGGTGAATGTGATCTACGGCTGTAACGAACGTTGTACATACTGCGTAGTTCCTAATGTGCGTGGTATTGAACAATCCCGCACTCCATCCGTCATCCGCACGGAAATAGAAGAACTCGGGCGTCAGGGTTATAAAGAAGTCACTCTACTCGGTCAAAATATTGATGCGTATGGAAGAGATTTGCCAGGAGTCACACCTGAAGGTCGTCATCAGCACACTCTGACAGATTTGCTTTATTACATTCACGATGTACCCGGAATTGAACGGATACGGTTTGCAACTAGTCATCCACGTTATTTTACAGAACGCCTCATTAAAGCTTGTGCTGAGTTACCCAAGGTATGTGAGCATTTCCACATTCCCTTCCAATCTGGAGATAACGAAGTGTTAAAACGTATGGCGCGGGGTTACACAAAAGAGAAATATCGCCGGATTATCAACACAATTCGGGAGTACATGCCAGATGCGTCGATTAGTGCTGACGCAATCGTGGGTTTTCCAGGAGAAACAGAAGAACAATTTGAAAATACGCTGCAATTAGTTTCCGATATTGGCTTTGATCTTGTGAACACAGCCGCATATTCTCCACGCCCAGGAACCCCAGCCGCAGTATGGGAGGAACAATTAAGTGAGGAAATCAAAAGCGATCGCCTGCAAAGATTAAATCACTTAGTCTCAATTAAAGCATCTGAGCGATCGCAGCGTTACATGGGACGTATTGAAGAAGTGCTGGTGGAAGTGCAAAACTCTAAAGACAAAACCCAGGTTATGGGACGGACACGCGGTAATCGCCTCACTTTCTTTGCAGGCGACATCAACGAACTAAAAGGCAAGTTGATCAAAGTGAAAATTACCGACTTTCGTGCCTTCAGCTTAACAGGTGAAGCAGTGGAGCCGTCAGTGGTACTTTTGAACGACCAACATCTAACAACTCAACTGTGATAATCTATTGCCCTTGACTCTCCCGAAGAGTTCCAAAGCGAGGATTCTTTTGAAATAAAATTAAACTTTGTTTTCCAAAGTCTAATTCTAGGTGGTCAAACACCGGTATTCAGTAGTCCTGAGTACAACCCCACAAATAAATCTGGGGGATTGAACAATGAGTGGTGATAGAGGTGTTGAAAATGACAAAACTACGGGTGGGGTTGATGTTCGGTGGTCGTTCGGGAGAACATGAAGTTTCAATACGTTCGGCACAAGCGATCGCGCTCGCTTTGAGTGCAGAGGAAAATGCCAGCAAATACGAAGTACTGCCTTTCTACATCCAAAAAAATGGACGTTGGATAGCGGGAGAAGAACCTCAAAAGGTTTTAGGCTCGGGTATTCCGAGTGAATTGGAATCTCAAGGTTCAACAAGCGATCAACAACTGACATCCAACTCCCAAAACCAAATGAGCCTTTTGCAATCTCCCTCTCAAGTTGCTGAGGTGGATGTTTGGTTCCCAATACTTCACGGACCAAATGGTGAAGATGGTACAATTCAAGGCTTACTCACCTTAATGCAAGTCCCCTTTGTGGGTTCTGGTGTTTTAGGTTCGGCTATGGGTATGGATAAGATTGCCATGAAAATGGCGTTTGCTCAAGCAGGACTGCCGCAAGTAAAATACATGGCGGTGAATCGCTCCCAAATTTGGTCCAATCCTTGTATTTTTCCGAAACTGTGTGATGAGATTGAGGCAAGCTTGGGTTATCCCTGTTTTGTCAAGCCTGCTAATTTAGGTTCATCGGTAGGTGTTGCTAAAGTGCGATCGCGCTCTGAATTAGAGTCGGCTTTAGATAATGCTGCCAGTTATGACCGCAGGATCGTTGTTGAAACTGGAGTCGTAGCACGAGAATTAGAGTGTGCTGTTTTAGGAAATGACCAACCTAAAGCTTCTGTACTCGGTGAAATTACTTACGAAAGTGATTTTTATGATTATGAAACAAAATATACGGACGGTAAGGCAGATTTATTGATTCCGGCAAAAGTGCCAGATGCTGTCACTCATCAAATTCAAGAAATGGCTTTACAAGCTTTTGCTGCAGTCGATGCTGCTGGCTTGGCAAGGGTAGACTTTTTCTACGTGGAAGCAACAGGGGAAGTGTTCATTAATGAAATTAACACCATGCCTGGGTTTACGGCTACAAGTAGTATGTATCCTCTACTTTGGGCACATAGCGGTGTTCCTTTTCCAGAATTAGTTGATCGCTTGATTCAATTAGCACTCTCAAGAAATGCGGGGAGTGGAGAATAAAAGAAGTAGGGGAAGAAAAATCAAGTTCTTTCTTCCCTTGCCTGACTAATAATTGAACATTGTCCAACCGAACTGTATTAAAGTTGACGGGAATGTATCAGACAAGAACATCTTGATGATGGGCAATTCAGCTATAAAGTAGCAAATGACACCAACTTTTATGAAGAAAAATTGGTGAAAAAAATGATTGAGTGTAAAATAAACAC
>JAQYWP010000691.1 GCA_029379285.1 Rhizonema sp. PD38 | reverse complement strand
GGCTAGAGTGGAGCGATTGAAAAAGGAAAAAGATATATTAAACAAGTTTATACTACCTCTATAGCAATCGAGATACTTCGTTTGGCGATGCTATTTAACTGTCCAGATTCTATTGTTAATGCAAATAATTACAAGTGAGTTGAATGGAGGGTCGATCGCTTGTCGATTGATACCAAGTGTGCTTATCCTGCCTTTAGTTTTAGGTTGGTTTATCAATCAGGGACTAAGGGCAAATTATTATAGCACTGCCGTTGGAATATCGATAATAGCTATGTTATTAAGTATCATTTATATTCTACTACTTTGGCGATGTGTAAAGTATGTTAACAAAATAAATGATCATCGCCGAAAATCTGAGGAAGCACTAGGCAAAAGCCAAGAACGCTTGATGCAGCAAGCGGCTTTATTAGATTTAGCCTATGAGGCAATATTTGTCCGCGATGCTAACAGTAGCATCACCTACTGGAACAAGGCGGCAGAAGAGATGTATGGTTGGACAATGGCAGAAGCTGCAGGAATTGTGAGCCATACACTCTTGCAAACTCAAATATTAGAAAGTTGCTCTGAACAAACAGACATTGATACCACTTTATTAAAAACAGGAAATTGGCAGGGAAAACTTATCCACACCTGCAAAGATGGTAAGAGGATTACAGTCGAAAGCCGTCAAGTGTTAATTTGCGATTCTCTAGGTAAGCCAACAGGGTTTTTAGAGGTTAACCGCGATATTACTGAACGCAAAAGAGCAGAACAAGAACGCGATCGCTTCTTTTCACTATCTATCGATCTGCTATGTACAGCGGGAGTTGATGGTTATTTTAAGCACCTGAATCCCGCCTTTGAGAAGACTTTAGGCTACACTCAAAAAGAACTACTTTCCCTACCGATTCTTGATTTTATACACGAAAAAGATCGCGCGAAAACAAGGGCGGAAATGGAAAATCTAGCGAAAGGAGGTTCAACTCTCAATTTTGAGAATCGCTATCGCTGCAAAGATGGTTCTTATAAATGGCTGGTTTGGAATAGCGTTACCGATCCTGAGTCAGGGTTGCGGTATGCAGTCGCTCATGATATAACAGAGCGCAAACAGATAGAGCAAATGATCCGCGAACAGACAGAAGAACTGCGTGTTAGTCGGGAGCGGCTTGAATTTCTGATTCGGGGAGCCGAAGTCGGTGTATGGTACTGCAATTTCCCGTTAGATAAGATAATTTGGAACGAACAGTGTAAAGCGCATTTTGGTTTATCACCAGATGCCGAAGTCAATTTTGATTTATTTTATCAATTATTACATCCTGATGACCGAGAATTCACACGCCAGGCAATCGAGTACTCTGTAAATAATGCTGCTGGTTATGATGTTGACTATCGCACGGTTGCTCCAGATGGACGAGTGCGCTGGATACGAGCTATAGGTAAAACTTTTTTTGATGCAACTGGTGAACCGCATCGCTTTGATGGCATTACTATTGACATTAGCGATCGCAAACTTGCTCAAGAGGAAATTCGACAACTTAACGAAACTTTGGAAGAACGGGTTAAACAACGCACAGTTCAACTAGAAGCCGCTAACAAAGAACTGGAATCTTTTTCCTACTCAGTTTCTCATGACTTACGGGCACCTCTACGGCATATTGCGGGATTTACTGATTTGCTCCAAAAACGCCTGGGCTCGACAGAACTAGATGAAACCAGTCGGCGATATCTCAGCATAATTACTGAAACAACTAAACAAGCAGGTAAATTAATTGATGACCTTCTGACTTTCTCTCGTATGGGGCGTACTGAGATGCGTTACACCATTGTAGACATGAACCAACTGGTGCAGGAGGTACAACGCAATCTAGAGTCAGAAATCAGAAAAAGTCAGGTTCGCCTTACCATTGAATTATTACCACAAGTACAAGGTGACCCCTCAATGTTGCGGTTGGTTGTGCATAATCTGCTGGAAAACGCGCTGAAATATACTAGAACTCGAACTTTAGCAGAAATTAATGTCGGTAGTAGTACGAATAATGAGCAAGTAGTATTCTTCGTGCGAGATAATGGTATTGGCTTTGATATGCGATATGTTCACAAAATGTTTGGCGTGTTTCAACGCCTTCACAGCGATCCTCAGTTTGAAGGCACAGGCGTTGGACTGGCAAATGTCCAACGGATTATTCACCGTCATGGAGGACATGTCTGGTCAGAAGGTGAGTTAGATCAAGGAGCGACTTTTTATTTTACGCTACCAACGGGGATATGAGCAAGGAGTGGAGAGTAGAGAAAAATCAATGGAACTTAAGCGCATTCTCCTTGTTGAAGACAGCATTAACGATGTTGAGTTAATCCTGACTTCACTAGTTGAAAACCATTTAGGCAATGAAGTTGTTGTCGTTCGTGATGGTGCAGAAGCATTAGATTACCTTTATCGCCGTGGCGTTTATCGATTACGCCGAGAGGGTAATCCGGTTGTGGTGCTTCTTGATTTGAAACTCCCAAAAGTTGATGGCATAGAAGTTTTAACACAACTTAAGAGCGATCTAAGTTTACGAGTTGTGCCTGTGGTGGTACTGACATCCTCCCGTGAGGATCAGGATCTGACTCGTTGTTATGAACTAGGCACAAATGCTTATGTTGTCAAGCCTATTGATTTTCATGAATTTGTTAATGTGATTAGAGGATTGGGGTTATTTTGGGCAATCATTAATGAACCACACCCTGGTTCCATACCTCCGGCACGCAGTGCTAATCAAGGAATTGCAGGAGTTTAGTCATGTCAGGTTTAAAGTTCCTCTTGCTGGAAGATAGTCTGCTGGATGCAGAACTGATTCACATTATGTTGACTGAGAGTGGGATTGAGTGTGAACTGCTACATATTAAAACAGGCACTGAATTTCAGAGGGAGATTGAACAAGGCGGTTTTGACTTGATTCTTTCAGATTACTCTTTACCTGGCTTTGATGGCTTTGCTGCTTTGAAGATGGCGCAGCAAAAGTGTCCGGATATACCTTTCATTTTTGTCTCGGCAACAATGGGGGAAGAAGTAGCAATTGAAACAATGAAAAGCGGTGCGACTGATTATGTCTTGAAGCAACGTTTAGAGCGATTAGTGCCTTCGGTGCGGCGAGCATTACGGGAGGCAGAGGAACGACGCGCGCGCCAGCAGGTACAGGCAGAACTACACCGTCGTGAACAGGAATTTCGCGCATTAGTGGAAAATTCGCCGGATATTATTGCTAGAGTTGACAGAGATTTTCGTCATGTCTATGTAAATCCCGCAATTGAAAAAGCTACAGGTATACCAGCAGAAAACATTATTGGCAAAACACACGCCGAGCTAGAGTTTCAGAAAGAATTTTATACTTCTTGGAATGAATCCATGCAACAGGTTCTGAAAACTGGAGTTGGATGTTGTTTTGAATTCAGTTTTCCAGCTGCTGATGGCATTCGATACTACCAGTCACAGATAGTACCGGAATTTGATTTGGACGGTTCAATTCAATCACTACTAAGTATTAGCCGCGATCTGACAGACAACAAGCAGGCGGAACAGTTAATCAGGGCAAGCGAAGCGGAGTTACGGCAACAAAAAGAAGAGTTAGAACATGCAAATCGGGTTAAGGATGAGTTTTTGGCAGTGCTTTCCCACGAATTGCGATCGCCCCTGAATGCCATACTAGGTTGGTCAAAAATATTACGGACGCGTAAGTTAGATGTGACAACCTTTGCGCGGGCGTTGGAAACTATTGAGCGCAATGCCCACCTTCAAACTCAACTTATTGAGGATTTGCTCGATGTCTCTCGCATCATTCGCGGTAAATTGATCCTGCGTTCCCAACCAACCAGTCTAGTGCCAGCAATTGAAGCCGCAATTGATACGATGCGTCTGGCGGCTGAAGCCAAATCAATCAATTTACAATTCACGATCTTTGAACAAGCAGAAAAGTCGGTACAGCTTCCACCATTCCAAAATTCGGAAGAGATGAAATCGTCTTTATGTCGAATGATGAGCAATGAATCTGATTCTGAGTCTCCTCCAGAAATGGAAGCTTTGTGTATCAGTGATGGTGAGAAGTTCACTCTGGGGAAAGCACCGAATTCCAAGCCAAAATTCATTGTCTTAGGTGATCCTAATCGACTACAGCAAATTATCTGGAACTTGCTATCAAATGCGATTAAATTTACCTCAACTAAAGGGCAAGTAGAAGTGTACTTGGAACTGGTGAAGGAAGATCCAAAGACGCGGGGGCATGGGGATACAGGAAATGAAGAAAGTTTGTCCGCCAATCAGAGGGGCGTTTCACACTATGCCCAAATTACTGTGAAAGACACAGGCATAGGAATTAGCCGTGATTTTCTTCCATACGTGTTTGACTCCTTTCGTCAAGAAGATGCTTCTATGAGTCGGAAACATGGGGGCTTAGGTTTAGGTTTGGCAATTGTACGTCATTTGGTAGAACTTCATGGTGGAACCGTCACTGCAAGTAGTTCAGGAGAAGGCAAAGGCTCAATATTTAGGGTTCAACTACCACTTCTCTTAGAAAGTAGGTTAGGGGGTGTAGAGAGTAAGAAGAAATCTCCAGACAGTCTATTCTCAACTCGTGACTCCCGACTTGCAGGAGTGCGAGTCTTGGTAGTAGATGACGATGCTGACTCGCGAGATTTTTTAGTATTTGCCCTTAAGGATAGTGGGGCGATCGCCACTGCTGCTAACTCTACCTCTTCAGCACTGGATGTTCTAGTATCGTTTAAACCACACGTGTTAATTAGTGACATTGGTATGCCACGAGAAGACGGCTACACTCTGATCCGCCAAGTTAGAACTTTGTCACCAGCACAAGGCGGACAAATTCCTGCCATTGCCGTCACTGCCTATGCCGGGGACAGAGATCGTCATGAAGCGATTTCTGCCGGTTTTCAAAGACATGTCTCCAAGCCTGTTATCCCAGATGCACTCGTGAATATGATTGTAGAGTTGGTTGGTTGTTAGTTGGGACGAAATTAAGTTAGATCACATGTGAGCAAAAACGATTTCTTATTTCAACCCGCCCTGATAGTGCTTACTTACCACTCTCCTACAACCAATTTCCACTGCCCACCAACTCATATGCATAAATATCATATTTTAAGCAATAC
>JAQYWP010000690.1 GCA_029379285.1 Rhizonema sp. PD38 | reverse complement strand
TAAGTTGATTATTCAAATTTAAAAGATTGTCTAATCTTTCAGTAATTTTTAAGATCTCGCTACCTATAGCCGATTTAGTTTGAGCAAGTGAGGTTTCAACTTGGACAATGTTGTCTGTTAATAAAAACATATTTTTCCTCATGTTTTAGATGTGTTGTGGCTAATACAACTGCACTTAGATCCTTGATAGTAAAAAAGTATCTTTTTATGCTAAAGAACGGGCAACATTAGCACGATAACACTATGGAACTTTTGTCCCAAGCTAATTTTAGCAAGGCAAGCATGAGAGACCATAACTATCGCATTAACGTCGAAGCTGCAATCGCCAACATTCTTGAGCGATCGCCCAATCTTCTTCAGTATGAATCACCAATACTCGTACTGCTGAATCCGAGGTGGCGATATCTTTATCAACAGGTTTACTCTGATTTTTTTCCGAGTCAAGTTTTAATCCCAAAAATCCAAAAGCTTCACAAGCTATAGCGCGAATATCAGGATTGTTTTCTCCAACGCCTGCAGTAAACACTAAAACATCTAATCCTTGTAGACTGGCAATCATAGCACCTATATAAGATCGCAGGCGGTGGATGTATATGTCAACGGCGAGTTGAGCACGAGAGTTCCCTTGAGCGATCGCTTCTTGAATTGAGCGCATATCACCAGAAATGCCCGAAATTCCACGTAATCCTGAAGCTTTGTTTAAGACGCCATCTAATTTTTCTACCGAGTTATCCTGCCGCAAAAGGTAAGTTAAAATTCCTGGATCGACAGCACCAGAACGACTACCCATCATCAATCCATCTAGGGGAGTGAATCCCATCGTCGTGTCAATACTGCGACCGTTTTGAATCGCCGCTAAAGAGCAGCCGTTTCCCAGATGACAATTAATTAATCGTAAAGATGCCAAATCTCGCCCGAGAATTTGAGCGGCACGTTGAGCGCAGTACTGATGACTGATGCCATGAAACCCGTAACGACGGATACCTTGCTCTACCCACTCGTAAGGACCGGGATAGATTGCCGCAGCATCAGGAAGATGGGAATGAAATGCGGTATCAAATACAACAATTTGGGGAATTTTTCCTAAATGTTCTTCTATTGCTTTGATGCCTTCTAAATTGGCTGGATTATGTGCAGGTGCGAGGGTTGCCAGATCGGCGATCGCCTTTTTGACAGACTCAGTGACAACCACACTTTCTCGGTAATTCTGACCGCCATGTACCACCCGATGACCTACGACATCAATCTCTCTCGGGTGAGCGATCACTTGAGTAGATCCCTGCCAGAGTGTATCGAGCATCCTTGCAATGACTTGAAGTCGAGAATCTACAGGAATTTCTTCTTGAAGCAGTTTACCCGTAGCTGTTTTCACCTCAATTTCCGCCATATTTTGGTGATGAGTCCAATCTACTTTTGCTTCCCATAATGGTTGTGGTGGTAAGTTAGGCAGAGTTTCACCTGTTATCTCGTAAAGATAACTCTTTTGACTGCTCGATCCAGCATTCAATACCAATATTTTCATAAATTTCTGTTTTTCATTAAGGTTTTCAAAATAAATATTTTTTCAAAGAGAAATGGATCGATAACTAATTGCTCCGCTTAGTCCATTGGGGAAAACTGAATTTTCATAGACATAGACTAATTCCTCACCAAGTTTGATACAAGCTGCAACTGTCTTTGGACTGAGATTACTACATAACACTCCACAACCCATAACACCTGGATTAAGACTAAAATTAGGATTGTTTATTTCCAAAAGATAAATTTCACCACACCATAAATTCTGAGTTGAAACCGTAATTTCTTTGGAGGTTAAGGTCTTATTTATAACTTTCCCCAAAATTTCTCGTTCTTGTGCATCATAACCATACCAGAGGATTGTTTTGACTCCGATTTTGCTTAACTCATAAAAGAGGTCTATTGAGTTAAGGTTATTTCTTGCTATCTCTAGGGGACGATAAGGGTCAATATGGACAAGTATTTCTGAAGCGTGTTCGTGTGATTGGGAGACAAACTGAGCGATCGCATCAATCCCATCAGCTTGAAAGCATTGGACAGCAGTAGCGGGAATTTGTAATCTCTGTGCTACATTTTTGATATTATCAAGACTTTCATCATCCAGATCGCAGAAAGCATAATTTGCCTCATTCCCTCTCAAGCGCATGGCAATTTGAGGCGAACCAGGGTAGATTGATAAATTTTCATCCTCTCCTTGGCAGGTTCTCAAGACGTTAAGATATTGACTAACTTGTAAAGCTGGGAATTTTTTTGCTTCTGCAAAGAACTGGAAAAACCCATAGTCTCTTTCCCAAGAATGAGTCAGGTGATACTGAGCCGATCCTGCATGAGTTTCACAATATAAGCGAGGCTGCTCAAGTGATAGTATTTCTGCTAATGGTAAATGCTTCCATAGATCGCCAATTTCCGCGTAATGCCTGTTAGCCATAATTTTCCTTCATCCTACACTAGACACTGTTTTGACTGAATTAAGAAGATGGTAAATCTTCCTCTTTCAATCTCTTACCTTATAGCTAGGGATTAGTGACTTATAAATTATGTGTCTACATAACAACACTTAAAGTTTTAGTATATTAAGAAAGTTATCGGTTATTTTACTCTTAGTCTTATCTACTCGATCTCTCTGTGTGCTGGAGTGTCCTTATGTTTCAATTTGGCTCGTCATGCTCGTTGTCATATCAAGGTTTATCTATTAAGTACTATCCTGCTAGTGAGATAGTCAGTCTCACCGATTTGTGGCGTGCTCAATGCAGCCCTGCCAGTCAACGTCCGCTTGCCTGGGTAAGGCTCTTGGCTACTCAAAAACTACTCAAGCAACTGGCATGGGCAACTAGTGTAGACCCATTGTGGTCAGAACGGCAGCATCCCGGACAGAAGCCCGAACAGTTGATCATCGCAATTCCGGGTATCTTAGAGACAGTTAAAAAGGAGAGTGATCTTCTTACCTACGCAACAACCAATCTAGCCGTCGTATATGCCCATTATCTGGCACCGGAGTGTTATGAGTGGGCACGAGCGAACTTTGTAAAAGAAACTGCTTTAGTAGAGCAATGGTTAGCATACCAGTCTCAAGTAGAGTCGCAGAAACAGCACAAAACCTTTACCAGGCGAGCAGTCGTTGCCGCAGGCTGGTCAATCCCCATAGTGTCTGCATTAGCACTCAATCAGCGAGCTGCCGCACAGGTTTCCGCAAGGCGTAGTAGCAGTGGAACCACCAACACTGGAACGACTAACACTGGAACGACTAACACTGGAACGACTAACACTGGAACCACCAACACTACTGGAACAACTAATACCGGAATCAATAACACTACCAGAACAACTAACACCGGAATCAATAACACTACCGGAACAACTAACACCGGAATCAATAACACTGGAATCAATAACACTACTGGAACAACTAACACTACTGGAATCAATAACACTACCGGACTCAACAACGCTGGAATCATTAATGGAACCACTACCACTGGAACCACCACAGGCATTGGAACCACCACAGGCATTGGAACTACAGGCACTGGAACTACAGGCACTGGAACTACCACAAATATTGGAGGTACCGTAGGTGTTGGATCGACCACAGGTATTGGAGCTACCACAACCACTGGAACTGGACTATAGAAAACAGCTTACAGAGAAAAATAGTCAGCTTTTCCCAATCATCTTAATTGTTAACTCGTTTTGCTGAATTCCTTCTCCGATTGTGAGCCTGCTTTATTGACCGGATATTGGCAGGGCAATGACGATAGCAGTACGCAATGCTTTCCGCAACGACTAGAGGTGCAACTACTCCTTTGTTGCACTCGAACTTTCATAAATGCAGCAACGGCAGACACCTAAAAAAGATTGGGATGTCTGGTATCCCCGAAGTATGAGTACCAAGGAATTAAAGGAATTGGCACTCATACGTTATTCATATCGGGGTGGTTTGACCGAAGAGCGCAGTTTTTACTGTTGTCCAAAAATCTAGGAACAAAGTATTCATGCGTGATACCATTCATAGCAGTTGTGATGAGATACACAGTTCTTTGAACTGAGAGTTACCAACACCGGACTTAACACTACCGGAACTACTACTTTTAATAGGAGGCTTAGACGCGAAGCGACTGTTTCTAGCCAACTAATTGTACTGCTTTTTGTGTTGCTGGTTACAAGTGAATTTAATACAAAATCATTCTTATAGCATAGATAACACCAGCTGTAAAGCTGCAAGAATAATCGAGTAACTTCCCTGGCTACCCTTAAATGTAAAAGATGCATTATACAAAAATATTTAGAGCCCTAGTATACAAGAAAGTTATCGATTAGCTTGCCCCTAGTGGTAGCTGCCTTGCTTATTCATACCTTGGAATAACAATCAGTTTCTACTCGACTAATATCTATATAGGAGAGTTATTTTCATGTATCAATTTAGCTCGTCATCTTCTTTGTCTTATCATGGCTTGCCCATTGAGTACCATCCCGCAACTGGGCTAGTCTGCCTCACCGATCTGTGGCTTGCTCAGTACAGCCCTGCCAGTCAGCGTCCACTTACCTGGGTACGGCTAGAATCGACTCAAAAACTACTTAAACGATTGGCAAAACAGACTAGTGCAAACCCGTTGTGGTCAGAAAGGCAGCGTCCTGGACAAAGCGTAAAACCTTTACCAGACGAGCAGTCATTGCAGTAGGTTGGTCAATACCAGTAGTGTCTGCATTGGCTCTGAACCAGCGGGCGGCCGCACAGGTTTCAGCAGCGCGTAGCAGTAATGGAACTACCACCAATGGAACTACCACAGGTACTGGAACTACCACCAATGGAACCACTACAGGCACTGGAACTACCACCAATGGAACTACGGGTACTGGAACCACCACAGGTACTGGAACCACCACAGGCACTGGAACTGGACTTTAGGACATAGCTTACGTAGACAAATAGTCAGCTTTTCCCAATCATGTTAATTGTTAACTCGTGTTGCTGAATTCCTTCTCCGATTGTGAGCCTGCTTTATCGACTGGATTTTGGCAGGGTAATGACGACGGCAGTACGCTTTGCCGATCGCAACGACTAGAGGTGCAACTACTCCTTTGTTGCACTCGAACTTTCATAAATG
>JAQYWP010000689.1 GCA_029379285.1 Rhizonema sp. PD38 | reverse complement strand
ATCATTCTTCTTAAACGTCTGTACAACTAGCTACATTTTTAGATGCGCTTACCCTGCTTACTGCTTAGAATCGAAGTTTGGTAAGCACGTTGAAACTAAGCTTGGTAACTTTGACAGAAACGTTAACAGATTACCCGATGACGGTGCTAAAAGTTGGCATTTTTACCGTAAAGATGGTAAATGGGTCTCCTCTGTTCAGTTTACACCTAAAAATGTAGAACGTGTTAGCCGTCCTATACAGTATGGTTGTATCGGTATCGATTTAAATCCAGGTTCAATCGGTTGGGCATATGTCGATCATCAAGGTAATCTCAAAGTTAAAGGTGTTATTCCTTTGCAGATGGGATTACCCAAAGGTAAGCAAGATGACCAAATAGTTCTCGCGTGCCTACAACTAGTAGAATTAGGCAAAAAATATGTTTGTCCAATTGTCTGTGAACAGTTAAACTTTTCCGCAAAAAAAGCACAGTTACGAGAAAAAGGTAGAAAGTATGCTCGTATGTTATCGGGGTGGGCATACAACAAATTTTATGAGTTGTTAGAATCGATTTCTCGTAATCGTGGTATCACTCTAATCAAGAAAAATCCAGCGTATACAAGCTTAATTGGATTAGTTAAATACTCACGCATGTATGGTGTTTCAAGTGAGATCGCTGCGGCAATTGTCATTGCTCGTAGAGGTATGAACTTGAGTGAACGATTACACCGTGCTATGTCCGCTTATCTAGAGGTGAACTCTAGAAAACACGTATGGCACGGTTGGGGAAAAGTGAATAATTTCGTCAAGCAATGCGCTGTAATACAGTCTCGGCACTCGTATTATAACGTTTCTAACTGGAGTCCACTGGTTAAGGACTACGCTAGAGTTGAAAAACCGGGCTAGTTCCAAGCGCTCATCGTTAGTGGATATTGCTGAAAACTTATACCGCAGAGTTTTTTTATTGTCCATATTTATCCACTTGTGGTTAGGTAGTGGTAGATTTTTAGAAGCGGTAGGATGCAACTCAATATCAATGTGGACATTCGTACCAGCTTTGCCTAAATGCTTGTATTTACTTAATTTGTCTCTTGTGACACATTGAAAGTAAGGTTGTAGAACTTGTAATTTATAGTATCAGTATTTTTTCCGGTTCTGCCTCACTTGATAACGCGCTACCCAAGCACCAAATGGTGCCATTTCTCCTTTATTTTAACAATTGTTGCTGTTGTATTTTCTGCTAGAGCGATCGCTTGTTTACAGCGAGTAAAGCGAGCTACCTTATCAAGTTCAATATCGTTTGATGTTGGTCGGGGCATAAAAAACACTTCAATCCCTAAACCCTCATGAATTCCATTGGGATATCTTCCTAATGGGAACAAATTTTACAATGTGAGGTAGTAACAAATTGAAACTTTCAACTATTACAGCACTGTTGCGAGTGTATGACCAATTAGACCAAATAACAAGAAATTTATATGATTTAGCTGAAATCGAGCTTGAACTAGAAGCTTTTTCTGAAGAGCACTAACTCAACTGTTTAAGAATAATGCGATTGCGCCCTTCAGCTTTTGCTTGATAGAGTGCCTTATCTGCGGCCTCAATTAAACCTAAGGGTGAAGAAGATTCAGAACTGGGGACGGTAGTCGCTACTCCTAAACTCAAGGTAACGTGTTTGCTAACAAGGGATTGAATATGATCGATTTCTAATTCCCTAACTCCGGCTTGCATTAAAGCAGCAACATGAACTGCACCAGAAGCGTGAGTGTTGGGCATAATCACAGCAAACTCTTCACCACCATAACGCGCTACTAAATCCTGATTTTTTTGAGCCGTGCCGCTTAAAATAGCGGCCACTTTTTGCAAACACATATCCCCAGCTGGATGACCATATTTATCGTTGTAAAGTTTAAAAAAATCAAGATCGCATAAAATGAGTGACAGAGGCGAGCGATCGCTCATCAAATTCAGCCACTGAACGTTCAGGTACTGATCAAATCGGCGACGATTAGCGACTCCTGTCAGACCATCCATATTAGCAAGATGCTGCAAAGCTTGGTTGGTAGCTTCTAATTGTTTATAAAGTTGTGCTTGTTGCAGCAAGCGACGTATTCGATGACGCAATACTGCCCAGTGAATTGGTTTAGTAACGTAATCGCTAGCCCCTGCATCAAAAGCAAGGTTCACAGACTCTGGATCGTTTAAACTCGTAATCATTAAAATAGGAGTTCGCTCCCAAAGCTTTGAGATGACACTATTGCCCATGTAAGAATCAGTATCAAAGTTAGCGAGTGCTTGTGCCAAATTATTTTTAGTAATTTGAAGTATCCGCCGACAGCAGGTAAAACCGTCCATTACGGGCATGACAGCATCTAACAAAACGAGATGCGGTTTGATTGTCATATAAGCATCCAGACACTGCTGACCATCACTTACCTCGACAACTTGGTAACCTTGTTTCTCCATAGCTTCACGCAACAGCAGTCGTATAGTCTTGTCATCATCAGCGACAAGAATCAAAGGGGGTTCGTTGGGAGTAGAAAACGGCTTTATGCCTGACATGAGTTGCGTTCCACTGAAAAAGAGAGTACAAAGCAAAGTGCTGAGCTGATTCAAGATTTTGCAGGATAACTCAGCAATTTAAAATTTAACTTAAGAAAATCTAATATGCTAGCAGGAATCTTGCATTTTGAATAATAAAGCAAATAAAACATTGGTTATTCATAAAAATAAGTAAAATTACTTAGAATATCTGGCAGTTTGCTCTCTGAGCAATTAAAAGTTGGTATTAGAGGCGATAAAAATCAGTTCAGGTCATTGCCTACTCCACAAAATCTAAAATTGTTCAAGATCCATCTACCGATGGCTATAAATCTGGCAATGTTGAGTATTACCCATCTAACAAAATTTAAAATTGTTAACGTTATCTTCTACAGATTGCTATAATTTTACAGAGCGGTTAGCGCTCAGACATATCAAAATCAACAATAAGCCGTACATAAAAGTTCAAATGTCATTTAGGAAAAATTTCCGAAAGTGACTGCTAATTGTTAATAGTTGAAAATTCACCGGAAACGCTTAAAGGACGCTTCCTTTACAAATTACTATTTAGGTTTGCTATAGTTAGCATATTGTTTAAATGCCAGATCCATTAATGTATCAACAGGATAATTTTGTTGTCCTGGAAACCAATCAAGTAGAACAATTTCTCACCGCTTCTGAGTTGTTAGAAAAGCTTAAGGAAATTATACAAACAACAAATATTGAAGATTTGGCTCTCTACTTGCACTCATTTGATTCAGCGGAAGCCTGTGCACAATACTTACTGGATACGAGTTGCGAGTTAGACCTAGGTCCGGGAAAATATTTGCAGTGGTATGCAGTTCGTTTAGAAAAATAAACTGTAAATTAGAAGCAACAAACTCCTAAATAGAGGCAGGTTTTATAAGATATTCTGTTTGCGAAGATGTTCTTTATATTAAACCCGCCCCTAAGCGACTCCTAACTCTCCTTAGGAATAGTAATCAGAGTAAGTTCAACTCTATCTGAATCTGGCTGTGTCATTTGCACCTCCACTCCGGGACCAAAATAGCTGGTCATCTTTTCCTGCTTTTGCTGCCAAACATCAAGTGGTACGTGCGGTGAATCAAATTCTAAAGTTAAGGCGTAGTTCCCGTTGACTTCCGTTTCTCTTAACCCTGTAACTACAGGCCGTTCCTCGTCTGTCTTACTCAAACCCAAACGTTGAAGTGCTTCATCTAAATGGGCTTCTTGCCCGTAGCAAAATCGAGTAATATCTTTACGAAGTTTATTTTGAGTAATAGTTGCTTGTTTTTTCTGTAGTGTCAACACCTGCGGCGTTGTAGGTTGACTGAAAGGTACAGGCGTTAATTCATTAGCTTTAAGTGCCAGTCCCCCCAGCAATAAAGGAATTCCATAAAAGAAACCTGCAAGATTGAGTGTGGCATTATGAGCAGCATAAGCAGCTATACCGACAATTGTTAATACCCCGCCGACAACAGAACCGAGCGTTCCCAAAGAAATTTGGCGTAACATGATTTAAGGTGAGTATAAATTTGAAACTTCTCAGCTTTATTATCATCGGTGTTAGTGGCTCGGCTCTGCAAGAGCTTCCATCATATTTTAGGAAAAGTCGGCAAAAACAATCTTGCTTTTTTGCGTTAACTTTAAACTTGAAGTATAGTTAAAAACTGAAAAACATGGATGTACAGACAATAAAAGAAAGAATAGCTGTGGTTCAAAGCAAACGAGAATACCTACTTTCCCTGCTAGAGCAACCCAACTTGGGAACTTTGAGAGTTGATGTCAATCAGGCTCTGGAAGAAATGGATGATTTAATTGATGAATTTAGACGCACCTTTCCGGGAACTGCACCCTATTAAGCCACATTAAGTAATAATTTGTATAAAAAACACGTTGGTAGAATTAATTGACAGTTCTACCGACGTTAATATATATGCTCATATCCCCTGATGTTCCAAGCTTGACTTGCTTTCGATTATTTAAAATATTTTGTCTCAGTCCAAAATCATTGATCATACAATTTGATTAGTAGCTGCACGCTGTCCTAGTTGCCTAACTAAAGCAACAAGTTCGGTTGTAGGTACATCTTTTTTGCAAAAAGCGTCCATGCTGCCCATGCCCTCTGCTTCTCGTAGTTTATTGTCTTCTACCGATGAATAAGCTATAATCTGGGCATTTGGTGCAATTGTTTTAATTTGACCGGATGCACTCCAACCATCCATGATTGGCATCTGTAAATCTAGAACAATGACATCGGGGTGGCAGCGTTGAACCATTTCTATAGCTTCTCTACCATTACTCGCAGATCCCACTACTTGAATATTTTCTTGGCTGGCAAAAGCTAACCGTAGAGTCAAACGCGTTAGTTCGTGATCGTCAACAACTAAAACACGTAATGTAGATGGTTCGCAGGATAACATTAACATCCTAGTTAATAAAAAAATACTTGTACAATAACCTTTATAGTCTATACAAGTACTTTAATTCACTCTATCTAATGGTTGAATAACTTGTACTCATTGTGAAGAAAATATAAATAAATTAGAAACATTCCAAGTTGCTCGAGAAAACTAAACTTACAGAAATTTATAACCGTTAGCTATCAGCATATGC
>JAQYWP010000688.1 GCA_029379285.1 Rhizonema sp. PD38 | reverse complement strand
GCTTAACTGTATAGAGCTACAACGGCCAATTTCGCGATTCCGGAAAGGAGCGAAAACATTTTTGTCAAGACTAATTGAGATGCGTTAGGTAATTCCTCGATTCGAGGTAAAAGTAGCAACTCTGTTATGAGCCGCCACGTATATCATAAAATTCTTACACCCTAAGGGTTACAGCAATAACTTGCCCCACAGCTACTTACGCCTTTGATTGATTTTTAGCTTTTCGCATCAGAACGATGCAGCCAGTTGAACAATCCTAGAGAAGCCACTGCCCCAATAAAGTGTGCAGCAATTCCGCTCATGTTTGCCGATGCTACAAAGATATCAAGTGGACGAATGATTCGATTTGGATCGTAGATTGCAACCCCCTGAGGTTGAGCAATTGATTTTGCTAGTAAGACGGACAAACTAACTCCACCGCCAATAATGAAAAGTAACATTCCTACCAAGCCTGTGATCGTACTAATTCGCAGCAATTGTATCAACTCAGCTTTTTTAGGATGTAACTCAGGACTTGAAACACGAAGCCGTCTTGCATAACGAGTTAAACGAAAAGCGAGATAAGTACTAAAAAGCAGTGTTACAATCCCACATACTGCCCAAAAAACACTAATACCACTTCCAGGGGTCGTTGCTTGATTGTAGTTAGTAAGTGCTGTGCTTGGAACTCCCTGAACTACAGGCGTAGGCGTTATTGCTTGACTGAAATTACGACTGAAAACCGCGAATATCAGCATTAGTAAAGAAGCCGCACCCAATCCAAGTTGTAAAAACAAACTTGCCCAGCCAAAAATGCGCAAAATGTTGACCGTTCTTTCTAATTTGGGATTAACAGGGCTTACTTCCGATGGGGTTTGCACGATCGCTTAACTCAGATTGAGATGAATTGAACACGATATTATTAATTATAAGTATGTCTGTGGAAAATGATGACGATCTGAAGTTAGATTATACGTGCTGTTCCCTTATAGCTTGAAAAAGGCAATTTAATGTGCCTTTATATACATAACCTCTCGGTTGACTTTATCCCAATCAAGCAACGAAACTCTTGTTGTTCCTAGTATATTGGGGACGACAAGGAGTCCCCCAACATACTTGTCCTGATGGTATGTCACTAAAAACACTGCTACGAGCGCCAATGACAGCATTAGCACCGATTTTTACTCCTGGACCTACGAAGCAATCTGTGGCAACCCATGCTCCATTACCGATAGTGATACTGGCTGTTTTCAATCTAAACGTAGGATCATCGATGTCATGACTACCAGTACACAGGTAACTTTTCTGTGAAACTACGCAGTGTTCACCGATGTTGATGTTGTCAAGACTGTATAAAACTACATCATCTCCAATCCAAGTGTAATCGCCAATGAAGACTTTCCAGGGGTAGGTAAAGCGGGCGGTTGGTCGAATCATCACACCTTTACCGACACAAGCACCGAAAAGCCGCAATAAAGCACAACGCCAATTGTTAAACGGATGAGGAGTTAGAGGAAAGGCGATCGCTTGAACCAACCACCACAACAAAATATACCAACCTGCACGTCCCCGGTCAAACCAGGATTGGTCATACTTACGTAAATCTACAAAAGGTTGATCATTAATCATCAAGAATTGTTGGGTTGATTGTGAGTTGTCAAGAAAATACTCCTTACTCCTGTACGAGTAAATTTTATTAGACAATATACTATCTAATATTGATAGGTAAAACCTGCCCTACTCCTTACTCTTTTACGTTGCTGTTTGACCAATTTCTTTTGGGAGGGTTCCGGGCACTGAAATTATGGTGGATTTGGTATTAAGCTGACCGCCACATTGCTTTATTTCATATAATTTTATACCAATTTGATATTCGTATTGACTTAAAAGCCGTGCGTAAATATATCCAGCTTTGCCATCCAAAAAACCACGTTGGACAATGTATGACAAAATAAACCGCAAAATTGGTTTAAATGGCAGCCTCACCCAGACTTTTTTCAAAAAGCGTTTGCGTTGAACTGCATCACCGAAGAGATTTGCCCCAATGGTATCACTTTCATTTTTAGCTGTAAGTAGATTGAGATAAACACGAGCTTCCCAGTTTGAATAACGGTTGTGCCGTTCTATCCAATGATAAAGATCGCGGAAGTCCTCGTGAACCATGTCATTTTTTAGATAGCCGGCTTTCCCTGTTAAGATAACGTGTTCGTGAACTTCGTTATCGCCAGTATTGGGAATATCTTCAGTATGGAGGTTTTCGTAACGACCTTGTTTATGCTTAAACAAACGCAAATTCCAATCTGGATATTTACCGCCATGACGAATCCATTGACCTAAGAAAAAGACACGACGGTTGAGGTAGTAACCGTTGTATTCGGGATTTTGAATCGCAAAGGCAATTTCTTCCCAAAGTTCTGAGGTGATGCGCTCATCACAATCAACGATTAATACCCATTCGTTGCGAAAAGGTAGGTGATCTAAAGACCAATTTTTCTTTTTTGGCCAACCTCCATCAAAATGGAACTGCACAACATTTGCACCGGAACTTTTAGCAATTTCGCCGCTTCTGTCGTTACTTTGAGAATCAACAACGAACACTTCATCAGCTCTCTGAAGGCTTGTAAGGCAAGCAGGCAAATTTGCTTGTTCGTTTTTCGCTGGAATTAGTACAGAAACTGGTATTTTATAAGACATACTTTATAGTGTTAGGTGTTACTTTTTAGTTTTTATTAGGTGTTAGGGGTTAATTCTTTAAAAAAGCTTAGTAGGTAAGAGCAAGTAAACCTAATCATATTAAGATGCTGTTAATCCTACTAACAATTAATCATTTACTATTGACTCCGGTTTTTTTGGATAGTAAACCCTGAATAGCGGCATTTAAGTAGCCGAGTTGACCATAAGCATAGACAAGTTTGTCAAAACGTTCTGCTGGGTCTGAAAAATATTGTAATGCCTTGTATAATCCACGGATAAACCGTTCACTACCGCGTTGCAGTTGACCTATACCAGCTTTACCTGCGATTTGTTCGCGATAACACTCGCTAATACCCTGCCACCAACCTCGGTTGAAAAACCAAGAACGTTGGAGACGTTCTTTTGAGACGTTATGTGCGACTAAGGCATCTGGAAAATATGCGACTTGCCAATCCCGTTGCAAGGCATATTCAGTCATTTGTAGTTCTTCATTAGATAATAATTTTGTACCTACTCGACCTAGGTGAGTATCAAAACCCCCGATTTCTTCTAAAAAGTTTCGGCGAATAGAATAATTTAAGCCTCTTGGGGTTAAACCTGGATTGTCAATATAAACTATACTATCACCCAAGTCATATGCTCCCAAATTCGTGGCTAATCCGCTTGAAAGCCAAGGCGGGGGTTGAGTTCCTTCTGGCCATAATAAAGTGACTTTGCCGCCAGCGATCGCTAGTTTAGGATTATTTTGATAAGCAGAATACAAAACTTCTAGCCAGTGATCGCAAGCCACAGCATCGTCGTCTAAATATGCTATAATATAGCCTTTTGCAACTTGAGCACCAGTATTACGGGCGATAGATAGACCAATTTCTGGTTCAAAGACATACCTAAGGCGAGGATTTTCTATTCTTTGTTCGACAACAGAACGAGTGCTATCGCTTGAACCATTATCAACTACCACCACTTCAAAGCCACAAGCAATGTTCTGCGCTAATAGACTGTCTATGGCAGCGCCTAAGTAAGCATCTCGATTGTAAGTACAGATAATGGCGGAGATTTGCGTTTCTAGCATATGATTTTGGCTTTTTGTTAGTGGTTAGTGATTAGTGATCAGTGGTTAGTTGTTAGTTGTCAAAAACGACCGCTAACTATTACCTATGACCCGCTAAGTACTACCTATGACCCACTAAGCACGTTCCTAATTTGCTCTTACGCTAATTTATACTAAAATTTCTTGACTCACCAACCGAATTTTTTCGGAGATATTTTCTAATTCATGCTTGTTGAATGTGACCACGCAAAATTACAAGACTTTCAGCCAGTTGACTTAAGCGAGTTTCTAAATACTGCTTGCGACCCAACAGTTGGCGTAGCTTTTGGTAACGGGCGATCGCCATACTTACACTAACAACCTGATCTGGTGGACATGGACGTGACCAGACTTTACCATTCGCATCTAAACCACAGAGGCTATACCCAGCACGGGGTAGTTGACAGGATACTTTCTCTTGTGTAGCACAAATTTCTTCTACATAACCCATGAGGCTGTTAACTTCTGCGTGCCGCAGTGTTGCAGTTCCTTCTGGTTCTGCAACCGATTCTTTTTCATGTGACTCCAACCAACCATTGACAATTGGTCCCTCTAAGTAAATATCTTGAATTTGCTGGATGATTTTTTGTAGTTCTCTTTGCCAAGAAGTAACACTTTGCTGAATTTCTTGCAACAAATTCATTGCTAATGCTGGATTGGCTGCGTTGCGATGACTTGTAAAGTTAGGAGTTTTGAATTTGGGCAGGCTTGGGACTTTGCCTCCGTTCTCTTGTACTGGAAAGGTCTGTACAGAGGTACTTTGGGGAAGTAAATTTTCTTGTGGTTTTGTGGGGGGTTCTTCAGATTTCAAAGATCCATCTGTCGCGTCTTGTAATGCGGAGACGCTGATTCTAAATGAAAAAGACTGCTTTGTTGAACTACTTGGTTCAGTAACGGTAGCAGTTTCGTGAATTTCCAAATCATGTAGAGTTGCCTCAATGCGCTTTAAGCCTGCTTTCATAAAAATTTCTCAACTTGCTATACCTCATGTTTTTGATATTATCACTGCAACAAGCTGGTAAACTTTAGTCTGTCATTGCATACAGATATGAAGTTTTTCCAGTTGTGATCTTAAAAACGCTGGTGCCAATTTTATCTATTAAAAGATACTAATCGTATAAATATCATCCGGGAATTAAAAAATTGTATTAAGAAGTGTTCGGCACTTAGTTAAGTATACAAAGGGGGGAGGGTGAGTCAAGTTATTTTAGTAACCGGACCAGCACGTTCAGGCAAAAGTGAATGGGCAGAAACTCTGGCAGTACGGTCACAAAAATCTGTTATTTATGTAGCAACGGCAACTCTCGATCCAACCGATACTGAGTGGCAGCAACGCATTCAACAACACCAACAACGCCGCTCTCAAGATTGG
>JAQYWP010000687.1 GCA_029379285.1 Rhizonema sp. PD38 | reverse complement strand
AAATGGTCAAATACAATGGTAAAATATTAAACATTAAGTAAGAAAAAGAAATACCGTATTTTCTCATAAATCAATTAGGATTGATATAGAAGGAAGTTAATCACTGAAGCAATGAAACAGTGATGGCGATCGCTTGAATATGTAGAAGTTCTGGTAGATGAGTAAAGTGCTTTTCGCCATACATTGAACAGCACGCTGGCTTAACATAAAGTTATGAGAACAATTGCCACTTCTATCTGATCTCCCGCTCAACATATCTTATTATTTCTGAGATCTTACCTCACCCAATTGACATGGGGTAGCAATACACGTTACATCATGATTCAACCGTCAAAATTAATTTGTCAGATGCAGAGTTTCCTGAATTGCCGACTTCATCAGTATAAGGAGGATTGGAAATGGATATCAGCTTGATTATGTCTAATATCTTAAATCCGCCAGTCCTCTTTTTCTTTCTGGGGATGACTGCTGTTTTTGTCAAGTCCGATCTAGAAGTTCCTGCCCCAGTGCCCAAATTCCTATCGCTTTATCTGCTGTTTGCGATTGGTTTTAAAGGGGGGGTAGAACTGATTAAAAGCGGAATCACTCAGGAAGTCGTTATAACGCTCCTGGCAGCGGTATTAATGGCTTGTGTTGTCCCAATTTACACGTTTTTTATCCTGAAGCTGAAGCTGGATGTTTACGATGCTGCGGCGATCGCTGCAACCTACGGCTCGATTAGTGCTGTCACCTTCATCACTGCTAGCGCTTTTTTGAGTGAGCTGGGCATTCATTTTGATGGATACATGGTAGCTGCCCTTGCCCTGATGGAATCTCCAGCCATCATTGTAGGTCTCATTTTGGTGAATTTATTCACTGTTAGTGAGAAGCGGGATTTTTCCTGGCGTGAAGTTTTGCAAGAGGCATTTCTGAATAGTTCAGTCTTCCTGTTAGTTGGTAGCCTTGTGATTGGGTTTTTGACAGGAGAACACGGCTGGCAGGTATTAAAACCCTTTACACAAGAGATGTTTTACGGGGTTCTTACCTTCTTTTTACTGGATATGGGACTAGTTGCAGCAAGAAGAATTAAAGACTTGCAAAAAACCGGAGTTTTCCTCATTTTATTTGCCATACTAATTCCAATACTCAATGCAGGTATTGGGTTACTGATTGCTAAATTCATTGGTATGCCACAGGGAAATGCACTTTTGTTCTCCGTGTTGTGTGCTAGTGCGTCTTACATTGCTGTCCCAGCTGCTATGCGGTTAACTGTTCCAGAAGCTAACCCTAGCTTGTATGTTTCTACCGCTCTAGCAGTTACATTCCCATTCAATATTATTGTGGGAATTCCGTTATATCTGTATGTAATTAACCTTTTTTGGAGTTAATAATATGCACTTAGTTAAAAAAATCGAAATTATAGCCAATGCATTTGAACTTAGTAGAATTTTAGCTGGTTTAGATAAATCAGGTGTACATGGTCATGCTGTTATCCGCAATGTTGCGGGTAAAGGATTACGAGGAACGGCGGAAGATTTGGATATGACAATGCTTGATAATGTTTACATCATCGCGTTTTGTATGCCAGAGTACGTCAAACCTGTAGTGGAAAACATCAAACCACTGCTCAACAAATTTGGGGGTACCTGTTACATCTCAGATGTTATGGAGATAAGCTCCATAAAATGCGTTGCGTCGTTATAAGCATAATGATGTAAGTTGGTAGGCGGAAAAATTTACAACTATATAACGAAATGTAAAATCTCTGAAATTGGCTCTTAGTTGTGCTAAGCGTGTTCTTAACAGCAACAAACCATTTTCGGTTTATTTCCGCCCACTTACTTATCCAAAAATCGTATCGTGACTTCTGAAAGTTAGGAGTTACGGACGTTTGGCATGATAGTCACTGCTAACAGGCAAATTCAACTGACTGATGCTTCCTGCCTAAACATTCTAACGCTGAAAAAATGCAGAACCTTGGTTCTGTATTTTATTTTGTCTCCATCCCTAAGTGCAAAACAATGGCTGACACACCCAAATTGCGTGTAGTACCTATGTGCGTAAGTCCTAACAGCTTTAGCTCCAGAATTGAACTACAAACGATAGAATCGCAATGGTGCTATATAACTTGTACGAAATTGCAATGAAAGCCGATCGCAAACCAACTCCTGAACCCATCTCATCCAACTTTCAGCGTCCAGAACTACTTGCCCCTGCCGGCAATTGGGATTGTGCCAAAGCTGCTGTAGAAAACGGTGCAGATGCGATCTATTTTGGTTTGGAGCGATTTAATGCGCGAATGCGGGCGCAAAACTTTACAGAAGCTGACTTGCCCGAATTGATGGAATTTTTACACCGACGAGGTGTAAAAGGCTATGTCACGCTGAATACATTAATATTTCCCCAAGAACTGAAAGAGGCAGAACAGTATCTCTGCACAATTATCACAGCCGGTGTAGATGCAGCGATCGTTCAAGATGTCGGGATATGTCGTCTCATTCGTCACTTGTCGCCAGATTTTCCCATCCATGCATCTACTCAGATGACAATAACTAGTGCTGCTGGGGTAGAATTTGCTAAGTCCCTCGGCTGTCAGTTAGTCGTTCTTGCCCGCGAATGCTCTCTTAAAGAAATTAATAAAATCCAGCGCCAGCTAGCGAAACTTGAAAGCTCACTCCCTTTGGAAGTTTTCGTTCATGGTGCTTTGTGCGTAGCTTATTCTGGCCAATGTTTGACAAGTGAATCACTAGGAGGACGCTCTGCTAACCGAGGCGAATGTGCCCAGGCTTGCCGAATGCCATACGAATTAATCGTTGATGGGGAAGTTGCGGATTTGGGAAGCCGTAAATACCTACTCAGTCCTCAAGACTTAGCAGGGATAGAGATTTTACCAGAATTGGTGAAAACAGAAGTAAGTTCCCTAAAAATTGAAGGTCGCCTGAAAACTCCAGAGTATGTCGCCAATGTTACCCGTGTTTATCGAGAAGCCTTAGACCGTGTGATGGCGAAGATGCCCACTAGCCCTGCTTCAAAACGGGGAGGTATAGCCCCAATTCTTAAGGCGGGTTCAGGAGAGGGAGAACGCTACAACCTAGAGATGGCATTTTCTCGTGGACTTTATACAGGTTGGTTTCGCGGGATTAATAATCAGGAACTCGTTCATGCCCACTTTGGCAAAAAGCGTGGGGTTTACTTAGGCACAGTCACCCGCATTCGCAACGAGCAGATAACAGTACTATTACAAGCCCCACTCAAGCCAGGAGACGGTGTTGTTTTTGACTGTGGTC
Organism: Rhizonema sp. PD38; assembly: GCA_029379285.1. GTDB lineage: Bacteria > Cyanobacteriota > Cyanobacteriia > Cyanobacteriales > Nostocaceae > Rhizonema. The sequence goes on along the minus strand of JAQYWP010000687.1, from coordinate 1,872 downwards.
ACCCGGAAGCGAGGGAAGAAGGGGGTCGGGTATATAAAGTAGAACAACGTAATCAAGAGGCAGTATTGACTTTTGGTCGGCACGATCTGAACCTGCGACAGATAAGTGTCGGAGATAAGATTTGGAAAACGAGTGATCCAGAACTAGATCGGCAAGTTCGTCAAAGTTTCGCAGGACAAAACCCGCAATTTCAGCGTCCCATCCACTTAGAAATTTATGGAGAAGCTGAGCAAACACTTGTGGCGATCGCCCGTGACGATCACAGTTATGTTGTCCGAGTAGAGTCAGAAATGCCACTTGTCTTGGCACACACCAAACCCTTGAGTGGCGATCGCTTACTTGAACAGTTTGGTCGTCTCGGCAACACTCCTTTTTGTTTAGGAACCTTGACAAATCATCTGAATGGTGCAGTCATGGTTCCCGTAAGTGAGTTGAACCGTATGCGACGGGAGATTGTAACACAGTTGGAAGAGCTACGAACTCAACCCAAACGCTGGCAATTGAACTCACATGCTTCCCTAAAAGACTTACTTCCTGCCCCCACTCCTGTACGGACGGGTTTGACAGAAGATCGCCTCTACTCAAATGTTATCTGTATTAAACCCGCCCCTACTCCATCTCTCATTGTATTAGTGCGAAACTTGCAGCAACTACAAGCCGCATTGCAAGCAGGAATTGAAACACTATACTGTGAATTTGAAGACCCACGTGCTTATCGTCAAGCCGTGCAGATCGTGCATCAGCACTCCCCCATCCCCACTATTTGGGTAGCACCGCCTCGGATTACAAAACCAGATGAAAACTGGATTTTGCAGCAAGTGCGTTCTTGTGAAGCTGATGGTTATTTAGTGCGAAACTATGATCATCTCCAATTCTTTGCACAACACCGTTGTATTGGTGATTTTTCCCTTAACGTCGCGAATCCTTTAACCGCAGACTACTTTCACCATCGCTTTGGTTTAGAACGGTTGACAGCTTCTTATGATTTGAACATTACTCAACTAGAAGATCTGCTGAAAATTTATCCGCCTCAGGGTATTGAAGTTACAATTCATCAACATATGCCCATGTTCCATATGGAACATTGTGTATTCTGTGCGTTTCTATCTACAGGGACTGATTACACGAACTGTGGACGCCCATGCGAGAAGCATGAAGTGAAATTGCGCGATAGAGTTGGCACAGAACACATTCTCCAAGCAGATACAGGCTGTCGAAATACTATATTTAATGGCACAGCCCAAACTGGCGCAGAATATGTTCAACGCTTAATAGATATAGGCGTAAGACACTTCCGCATTGAATTTGTCAATGAAACGCTTGATCAAGTCACTCAGACAATACATCTCTACCGCCAACTTCTGCTAGGAGAAATTACAGGTTCTCAACTTTGGCGGGAGTTGAAACTACAAAATCAGCTTGGTGTAACTCGAGGACCGATGGGATTATCCGCTAATGTGCCTGAAAAAGCAAGGAATTGATGATGCGCTGAATTCCGGAATCGTCTGTTTCGCAAAGTACCATAACTATAAAAGTAGTATTTTCATTAAAAGTCCGGAAAGAATAGAGGCCTTGGCAATGATAATGGGGTTATGCTTACTAGTTTACACACTTGCTCAGCGACAAATCAGAGCGCGAAATCTGCCGGACAGAATCTTCTGTCCGGCGAGTTTCGCCGCTTTATCTACTTCAAACTCAACGGTCAAAAATCAATTAGGTAAGTCGATAAATAATCCTACTTTAAGATGGATATTCCAGTGTTTTCAATCAATTTATCTTATCACTTATAATCAAGAAACCGATATTTCTAATCTTACTGCTGATAGGCACTTCATTCTTTCATTACTCCCAGAAAATTGCCGTCGTTACTAT
>JAQYWP010000686.1 GCA_029379285.1 Rhizonema sp. PD38 | reverse complement strand
AAGTACATGTTGTGGAAGTTGGGAAAATATAGAATCTCCGATGAGTCACAGTAGGCGCAGCGCCAATTATCGGCAAACGCGTGCCAAAACTATTTCTGAGTATAAATGCTAAGATTCGTCTCAATCATCGACAATAGTAACTAAAGCGCTCGCCCGGAAGAGAAAACGTGAACGAAGATGAGTTTGTCAGGCAGATTCAATACCTCCAGAAACGGATATCTGAACTGCAACAGAATGCCCGTCAATTACCCTTAGAGCAACAAAGTGAGTTGACAAAAGCCTTTGAGAGCTTGAGTACTGGTTTGAGGGAGTTGCAAGTCACAGAGGAAACTATCCGACTTTTGCTGTCTGCAGTGCAACAATCTAAAGATTCGATTATCATCACTACAGCCAAACTAGATATACCAGAGCCGAAAATCGTCTTTGTTAATCCCGCCTTTAGCCAGATGACAGGTTATACGATTGAGTCTGTGTTGGGTAAAACTCCACGTATCCTGCAAGGACCCAAAACAGATCGCGCCCTGCTTGATGACTTACGCTACCATCTTTCTAACGGTATCCCTTTTCACGGTGAGGCAATCAATTACCGTAAAGATGGTCAGGAATTTTATATCGAATGGCATATTACGCCAATTCGTAATGTCAACCAAACAATTACGCATTTCGTTGCCATTCAACGAGACATTACTGCCCGCAAACGCATGGAGCAAGAACGCGATCGCCTTCTTGAGAGGGAGCAAGCGACTCGTAGTGAAGCAGAAGCCGCAAACCGCATTAAAGATGAGTTCTTGGCAATGCTTTCTCATGAACTCAGAACTCCGCTCACTCCGATTCTAGGATGGTCAAGGCTACTGCAAACAAACAAGCTCTCAGAAGCCAAACTTCAAGAAGCTCTTTCGACAATTGAGCAACATGCTAAACGTCAGGCAAAACTTGTTGATGACCTCCTCGACCTCTCACGGATTATACAAGGTAAATTATCACTTAATTTAACTGTCGTCACACTCGTCACGCCGATTGCTGCTGCTTTAGAAACAGTTCGTTTATCAGCTGAGGCTAAGTCAATTTGCATCAAGACGATGCTTGACGTCACAGTAGGAGAAATTATGGGTGATGCAGGCAGATTGCAACAAGTCTTTTGGAACTTGCTGTCAAATGCCATCAAATTTACTCCTAAAGGTGGTTATGTTACAGTGGAGCTACAAAAAGTAGAGCAGTATGCTCAGATTGTAGTCAGCGACTCGGGACAAGGTATTAATAGAGACTTTCTACCATTTGTATTTGACCGTTTTCGACAAGAAGATGGTTCAATCACGCGCCAATTTGGAGGTTTGGGGTTGGGATTGGCAATCTCCCGTCAACTTGTGGAAGCCCATGGAGGAACGCTTGTAGTAGACAGTCTTGGTGTGGGACAAGGTGCAACCTTTACTATTAAACTGCCTCTCTTAGCAGATTCTCAACAGAAAACACCAAAAAGTGAACCTTCTATACAATCTTTGGATTTGAGTGATATTAAAGTCTTGGTAGTAGAAGATGACCCAGGAACCCGAGATTTTATCACCTTCGCACTCGAACAGTATAAGGCTGATGTTGCCGCAGTGGAATCAGCGGAACAGGCACTTTTATCACTGGCACAGTCGAAGCCAGATATATTGGCGATCGATATTGGGATGCCAAATGTCGATGGCTATACACTTATACGTCAAATCAGATCTCAAGCGCCGGAGCAAGGAGGACTAATTCCAGCGATCGCCCTTACCGCCTATGTTGGGGAAAATGACCAGCGACAGGCACTTGCAGCTGGTTTTCAAATCCATTTCCCCAAACCAGTTGAACCAGTAGAATTAGCTGTAGTTGTTGCCAGACTTGCCAGCAAAAAGCCATGATGGAAAAAGTGAGCCAGCTCGGACGCCATATGCCTACGGAGGGATACCCCCTTCGGGTGACGCTCCTAACGCTACGCGAACGAGCGTCAGCGATCATCGTTAGCGTAGCGTTAGCAGAGCGGTAGCGTTAGCGTTAGCGAGTCTTCTCCCAAGGGGAGACGCAATCATGCGAACGAGCGTCAGCGTTAGCGACGTTAGCGATCTTCGAAGCGTTAGCGAGTCTTCTCCCAAGGGGAGACGCCAGAGGCGAACGAGCGTCAGCGGTAGCGATCTTCGAAGCGGTAGCGAGGCACGAGCGTCGGAACGAGCGTCACCCCGAAGGGGTAAAAAGGCAAGCATTCAGGTTTCAGCTAGGTAGGATTTGGCGGCATTTTGTCTGATGAAGGAGGAATTTCTTTGACAGGAGTATGTGTTTGTATTGTCTCCTCAACTTCAGTGTGTGCTTGTGCCGCTTCTACCAATTCTGGAGATGGAGGTGATGGTGGAATCGCCTCTGGCACACTTTCAGTTTTTGATTCTACGTTGGGAGTGGCAGCGACATCGGTTTGTTGTTCTTGTACGGGAGTACGGCGATCATTAATTTCAACATTAGGTTTGCCTATAGGTTTAGAGGGTGCCCCAAATTTAGGAACGTCGCTTGTTTTTTTCTGCACTTCGTTTTTGGCACCAGAGAAGGTGTTACCAATGCTTCTTTGCAACTGAGCAAGCTGTTGTTGGAAGGGCAACTTATTAACCTGCTCCTGAACGGTAGTTTTCACCTTCTCAGCACTGGGTACCTGGGTTTGTTGCTTCTGTGGAGTCAATTGCCGACGCAATGAAAGTGTTTGCCAGCCTAACCAACCCAGAAGACTAACACTAGCGACATGACCTAGTAAAAGTCCTCCGCTAATGCGTCTTGCAAATACCCATAAGACCAAGGCATAAAACAGCCCCACACCACTCCAAATAAAATCATTCTTGCGGTGGATTTCTGGAAAAAAGAAAGCTGCTAAATAAACAGCAATGCTACCAAGACCGACTGCCAATGCCAGGAAATATGCCAGCATATTGTGGTTACTCCTTACTATGTCACTTAACTAGACATTATCAATTCTGCAAATTTTGCGAGGGAATTGTTGACTTAAGATACAAATTCAAATTATAAATGGCAACGGGAGCAGGGAAGCGAGGAGGGGTGCCGGGGGACAAAGAATTTCGATTCTCTATATGACAGATCGTCTGTGAGATAGTGACTGATAAAGGAAGTAACGATCCCAAACCCCCTTTCCTCGTGGGATGAGATTAGTGATCTACGTAAAGAGTTTATTTTCGCGCTTATGTAGAAACTCTTAATCTCTTCTTTAGGAGAGATGAGATTATCTCGGACTACCCTTATAGATGAAAGGATCTGCAAGAGATAGCCAAAAAACTTATGACACAGCAAAGCTTTGGTGTGATTGGTTTAGCAGTGATGGGTGAAAACCTGGCTCTAAATGTGGAGCGCAATGGCTTCCCAATCTCAGTTTACAACCGTTCACGTGAGAAAACCGATGTTTTCATGGCAGAGCGTGCCCAAGGAAGAAACGTTGTACCCGCTTTTACTTTGGAAGAATTTGTTGGAGCCTTGGAACGTCCCCGCAAAATCTTGATCATGGTGAAAGCTGGCGCACCAGTTGATGGAGTGATTAACCAGCTGACACCTCTGCTGGATGAGGGTGACATCATCATGGATGGTGGTAACTCTTTATTTGAAGATACAGAACGACGTACCAAAGAACTGGAACCTAAGGGTTTTCGCTTTATTGGCATGGGCGTCAGCGGTGGCGAAGAAGGTGCGCTGAATGGTCCATCATTGATGCCAGGAGGCACAAGAAGTTCCTACCAGTATCTAGAGCCAATTTTCTCGAAAATCGCCGCTCAAGTTGATGACGGTCCTTGTGTCACCTATTGTGGTCCTGGTGGTGCTGGTCATTACGTTAAAATGGTACACAACGGCATTGAGTACGGCGATATGCAGTTGATTGCTGAGGCATACGATTTACTGAAAAATGCTGTAGGTCTTGACCACAATCAACTCCATGAAGTTTTTACCGAATGGAACACCACCGACGAACTCAATTCATTTTTGATTGAGATTACATCAAAAATCTTCCCTTACATTGACCCAGACACAAATCTACCCTTAGTTGATTTGGTGATGGACGCAGCAGGGCAAAAGGGAACTGGACGTTGGACAGTGCAGAGTGCTTTAGAGTTGGGCGTTGCTATTCCGACAATTATTGCAGCAGTTAATGCCCGGATTATGTCCTCCTTCAAGAAAGAACGGGTAGCAGCATCCAAGATTCTCACAGGTCCCAGTGGCAAGTATGATGGACAGACTAAAGAATTTATCAATATGGTGCGGGATGCACTGTATTGCTCGAAAATCTGTTCTTACGCTCAAGGAATGGCACTTTTAGCTACAGCGTCACATACGTATAATTACGACCTAAATCTCAGTGAGATGGCGCGAATTTGGAAGGGTGGCTGTATTATTCGTGCTGGATTCTTGAATAAGATTAAGGACGCTTTCAATCAAGATAAAGCTTTGCCTAACCTTCTGTTAGCTCCTGAATTTAAGCAAACCATTCTTGACAGGCAAACAGCTTGGCGTGAAGTGTTGGTAACAGCAGCAAAACTGGGAATTCCAGTGCCAGCATTTAGCGCGTCTTTGGATTATTTTGATAGCTATCGACGCGATCGCTTGCCTCAAAACCTGACTCAAGCCCAACGCGATTACTTCGGTGCTCATACTTACGAACGCATTGACAAGCCTGGAGTCTTCCACACAGAATGGACACCAATTGCTGAAGCCTCCATACACACTTCTACTCCAGAACAGCTACAAGCAACAAAACCAATGACACCTCCTTCGAAATAATAGGTTTTAGTTGGTTTTTTTGAGGTGACTCTGAAATTCAGAGTCACTTTATTTCATCAGGGAATGGGGTTTGGCTCAGAACAACCCATTCTCAAGCAGGTGCAATTACAAAATTCTCTACGCCTATTTAGACAATGCCAAATAATCTTAAGTGTTCATTTTTAAAGCGAACACCAAGTCACCCACAAATTGTACTACTTGATGGGCTTTGAACATATTTTGAAGAAAAATTTAGTCATTTTATGGATGTCCAAGATTACGCAGATGTAGAGATTGAAGATAAACTCTATGAGCAGATTTGTAATAGACTAAGTACAGCATTGCATTAATTCGTAGCGAATTTCTCGGTCATCTGCGCTACTG
>JAQYWP010000004.1 GCA_029379285.1 Rhizonema sp. PD38 | reverse complement strand
GAGATTCAATTTTACTTTCTACCATTTTTTTGTACCCAATTCATATTCCGGACGAGTCTATTGATTAACCAGTAACTTTAAAGGAAATCGATCACTATAAAGTATCACCAATTATACTACTGAAAACAGGGTTACATATGATTTCATAATCATAATCTGCCACTGTACCTTCAATATTACCGTCAAGGCTATCATAAGCTTGACCCTGTGTATTGTATAAATTATCAGCAATAAGGTCTTCAACTTGTTGATCGAAGTCTTCATGTTAAAGTAACTGAGTAACGATTGATGACATCAATGTCATCAATGTATTTTTTTTACTTGAATATTTTAATTTATTGACTCAAAAATTGGTGATCACTACTCCGTCAACTACTCTACGCTCTGCTACTCACCAACTTTCTCCGGCTTCACCACAACTCTTCCAGCTTTCCTGCTTCGGCACCAATGTAAATTCAGTCACTACCTTTAGCTTTTTTGTAACGGGACTAAGCAAAATTATTTATAGATAAAATATTCTCGCCAGTTCCATTGATTTTTACTACTAGCTATTATATATCCTAGCCATTTTACCACTTATAAAATTAATCAAACTTTTTTAAGTTGGTGTATTCAGAAATATACGTATGTGAATGTAATTTATAAAACTAAGTGTACAATGAATTTAGGAACTACCATTAGAGAAGCTATTCTCTAATGTCCTCAAAGATCGCGCTCCGCTCGTATCCCTTCGGGGAAGCAAGCGTGACAAGTAGCGTCTCCCCTTCGGAGAAGTACTCGAAGATCGCGCTCCACCAGTCGCTTGGGCGTGGGAAAATGCCTCATGCGCGCTAGTTCACCAAAATAAGGGCTGTGTTGGCTCGCTGTACACTGTAGGGGGCTCACGCCCGAACTTACAGCGACTGGCGAAAGGCTGTGCCAACTTTAAGCACCTGCCCGCGCCAAGAATTTGTAGAGTTTGCGATCAGCTTATATCAATTTGCAGTGCCAATTGAATCGAACCAATTGGTGCTGTTATAAGATAAGTTCTCCTACAAAGACAAGCGATAGATTTAGTCAGTCAACCTTTTTACTGAATCAGGAATTTTAATAAATGTATATACAAAAAAGGATAAATTGTTTATGCGACCAAGAAACATAAAAGTCACAACCTACGATTTTGAACACTATGCTTTCTCAAAAGGCTGGATTGACGGTTATATTGCAGGGAAAAGAAGTATATATGTGTACATAGAATTGGGCTTAGAAACAGAATATGAACCTAGACCAAATGATGCTCCAAAAACTGAGTATAAATACTTTTACGGTTGTAATGTGTTTTATGCAACAAGTATTGAAAATTTAGAAAAAGAAATATTTGAGGCAGAAGAACAAAATGTAACAGTAATTATTTATTGCTAAAAGTCACGCAAAGGTTTTCTAGGGCAACTCTATCTCTTAGTTGACCCCGCCTCTTAACCTGAATTGGTTCAATTTTATCCTTGTTTTCATGGAGATAGTCTTCTAGATAGTCAATATCAACTTGAACACTATCTCCATTTTTTAAATGAACTGTAGGCATAGAATCTATCTAAGCTCGTAAGTTGGCTATCTGGATCCTATTCTAATTGACGAGTGTTGGATGTGCAAGGGTAGCACTGCCAATGCAAGAGTCTTTGGATATCCAGGTAGCTGTTCTAGTACAAAAGCTGCATTCTCAAAAGTTCGCTTAGTTTGTTGTTGATTAAAGCACCGAACTTATCTAAGTTGCCAAGGCCTAAATTCCCAGCAATATTGTCAACTCGCTTCGCTCCAATTCGTATTTCTGTCACCATAATGACTAACTCGTAACTACGAATTAAGATTTAATTTGGGTATGAGCAGCTTGGAGCGCTTTGTGTACTTGTGCAAAGCCTGTACCTCCGTAGCTATTACGCGCTGCAACAACTTGTTTGGGCGAGATGGCTTCGTAAATATCTGCTGCAAATGCGGGATGTAATTGTTTCCACTCATCCAAAGTTAGATCTTTTAGGAGTTTACCAGCAGCAATACTGGTTTTGACAACTTTGCCGACAAGGTTATAAGCTTCTCGAAAGGGAACGCCTCTTGCTGCTAGATAATCTGCTACGTCTGTCGCATTGGAAAAGTCTTCTGTCACTGCTTCCGCCAAGCGTTGGGTGCGAAATTCTAAACCTTCCCTCAGCAAAATAGTCATTGCTTCCAAACAGGCTTTCACTGTGTTAACACTGTCGAATAAACCTTCTTTATCTTCTTGTAAGTCTTTGTTGTATGCCAAGGGTAGTCCTTTGACAATGACCAGCATAGCTTGGAGATGACCAAATACCCGTCCGGTTTTTCCGCGTACTAATTCTGGTACATCGGGGTTTTTCTTTTGAGGCATAATGCTGGAACCAGTGGCACAGCTATCCTTGAGCGTGACAAAGCTGAATTCCTGTGATGACCAAAGAATGATTTCCTCTGATAGGCGGCTGAGGTGTACCATGATTAGGCTAGCTGCACAGAGAAATTCGATCGCAAAGTCGCGATCGCTAACCCCATCAAGGCTGTTAGCATAAACGTCGTCAAAATGCAATAGATTTGCTGTGTAATGGCGATCTATAGGGAAAGTTGTTCCTGCCAAAGCACCGCACCCTAAGGGTGAGATATTCACCCGATGGTCAACATCACCCAAGCGTTCCCAGTCACGTTGCGCCATCTGAAAGTACGCTAAGAGATGGTGAGCTAAACTCACAGGTTGAGCGCGTTGTAGGTGGGTATAACCGGGAATCAAAGTCTCAACGTGTTTTTCCGCAACATTGAGTAAGACACTTTGAAATTCTCGTAGTTGGCTGCGAATTTGTTGAATTTGGTCGCGGAGGTAAAGTCTGATGTCAGTGCCAACTTGGTCGTTCCGGGAACGAGCAGTGTGTATTTTTTTTCCTACATCACCAGTGATTTCTACGAGCCTGTGTTCTACAGCAAAATGTATATCTTCTGCATCAATACCTGGATGAAATTTGCCTTGCTGATATTCTTGCCGGATTTGTTCTAAACCCGCAACAAGAAGACTTCCTTCTTCTTGAGAGATGATACCAGTGTGAGCCAGCATTTTGGCATGAGCTTGGGAACCAGTTAGGTCGTATTCTATTAATTCAATGTCAAAGTTGATACTAGCATTAAACCGCGCGATCGCTGGATGCAATGCTGATTCAAACCGCTGACTCCAAGTTTGTTGTTCAGTCATAGAAATTAGAGGAGAGGGGAGAAGTCAGTCGCTTGCAACGCCATTCATCTGAGCGACGGCGTCCTTTGTACAGCAAAACTGCGGGAAGGAACTTGCACACTCAGCATAGGAACGTTGAGCAAACTGGCGTTAGGGAGTTCGGGGAGTAGGGAGTTCCACTCCTTACTCCCCAATTGTTTTAGCCGTAGCTTGTCAGATTCCTAAGCATATACCCAAGTCCCAGTCCAATCAACAATGCCCACACTTGCCCTGTCTGTACAAAGTGGTTAAAGGCTTTTTGCATTTGACCTAGAACGTTTGGATCGCTAATCTGTTGAGCTAACAATGTCCAATTTACAGGAATATAACCAAGAGAGTTAAAAACTGAATCGCTAAATAAGTTCATATTTTGTAATAACACGCAAACAACGGGCAATATTTCATAAGTCAGCATGAGCAGTTCTGAATGAGTGTCTCCTGCTGTAGGGAATAACGCTACACGAACAAAGCTCTTAGAGTCACCTGAAGAGGTGATAGCTAAAGACTAAATGCTTACATTGAATCCGTTGGGCAAGATGACTCCACTGTCATAACCTTTACATGCTGTTAATGTCCAGCTTGACAAGCAGCTACACTCAACCCTTGCCTGATCACAATTACCCTTTATTTTCAATCACATCTACCCAAGACCAATTATCATTAATTTGTTTAATTTCTAAAATTGATATATCTGATTTTATATTTCCTACTCCAAAAAGATAGTTTTCAATAGGTGTACTGTAATTCAGTTTATAAAGTAAAGCAGTGTAATTCTGCTGCTCACGACTCGTAAAAAAAACTATCACTTTATTCATGTTATCTTTATTAGTAACGATATTAATTTCTCCTCTTTTGGTACCACTCTCAGAAAGCTCAGTGTATTGAGAAGGTAATTGAAATTCATAAATTTTATGTAAAACATTATTAATATTATCTAACCATTTCATCTGTTGAGAATCATTGGGTTTTAATATACCTGATTCAATCATTTTAACTATTGAGCCACGCTCTCCAGCATGAGAATAAAAATTATGTAGTACAACAATATTATGGATTACCAACAAAAGTGCAACAGTAAAAATGTTTACAAGAAAAGGAAGTATGGCTTTATATTTGAAGCGTTTAGAGCGAGATAATTCTTCTAAAGCATACCTAAAAGACAACATTAAGAGAATCAAAAAGAATATGAGTGCTAATAAAAAATAAAACCCTTTGTCAATAAATGTAGTGTAATTTAATTTAAGAGAATTTAAGCTGTATAGAAGCGTATACTGAGCAGAATGAGGTAAAAATAACCCTCTTAGTATAAGTAACAGAACACCTGTCGCTAAAGATAAATTCAAAAGTATAGTTTGCTGTATACGTGGATTAACTTTAATCATTAAGTACCTCACCACAGTGGTATTTATCTATACCTAATATAACAAGTTAGACTGATTCTAAAATAAACTGTATTTGCTGTAAATATAAAGATTTTACTAAGTCGCGTTACTATTACACGGTGGCGGAAATAAACTTACCACACGGAACTGGCAGAAAGCCTACAATCCAAACTTTTTTAATTCTGCTATACGGTATTAGAAATTTACAAACAGTCAGGAATCAGGATACAAAAGTTATTCTTCTTACCTTACGGCTTGATAAGTCAGATCTGCTGATGACTAACTGCTGAGATCTGAAAGCTTATCAGCTGTTCGTAAAATCTGCCCTGCCAAAACTGCTGCACCAAAGCCGTTGTCAATATTCACCACACCTACACCAGGTGCACAAGAATTGAGCATTGTCAAGAGGGGTGCTAATCCTCCAAAACTGGCACCGTAACCGATGCTGGTAGGAACAGCAATGACGGGACAATCAGCCAAACCTGCAACGACACTGGGTAAAGCGCCTTCCATTCCAGCTACAACAATTAACACAGATGCTGATTCAATAACGTGGCGGTTATTCAACAAACGGTGAATACCCGCAACCCCGACATCCCAAAGACGCTGTACGCAGAAACCAGAAAGTTCTGCGGTAACAGCAGCTTCTTCAGCTATGGGTAAATCAGAAGTTCCAGCAGACAGAATGGCGATCGCACCGGGATGCCGTGATTCAATAGTAGGAGGAGCGATAGCACAAATTCGCGCTCTTGAGTAGTAGCGCAAACCTTTCACTTTGGTTTCTAGGACTTCAAAAACTGTTGGTTCTATACGGGTTGCCATCACAACTGAGTTATGCTGACGCATCACCTCCATAATTTGAGCAATTTGATCGGGAGTTTTGCCTTGTCCCCAGATAACTTCTGGGAAACCAGTTCTCAAAGCACGGTGATGATCGATTTTGGCGAAATCGCCTACAGGTTCATAAGCCAAGCGTTTGAGTTTTTCTTGTGCTGCATCTGGAGTCACGTTACCATTGGCAACGGCTTCTAAGAGCGATCGCAAAGTCTCATCTGTCATTTGTTATTTGTCCTTTATCATTTATCCAGTAAGCTAATTACTCACTTTCAGTTCAAACTTGTTCCATAACGTTCCTGCTTGAGAACCGAGTGCAGAGAATTTGACGTTTTGGATGCGATCGCGCACTGCTACCAAAGATAAAGCATCTACCAAATAAATGTAAGGCAAATACTCTTGAGATAGACGTTGCGTTTCCGCATAAATCTCTTTGCGCTTTGCTTCGTCTAACTCCTGTGCGCCTTTAGTATAAAGACGACCAATTTCCGCCTCCCAATCTGCTACCTCCCAACCAATCAAAGGTTCTTGTGATGCTTGTGGTTTCTGATTGAATGAATGCAAACCACCCTCAGGGAACCAAACATTCGCTCCATCATTTGGCTCTACACTTCCAGTCAATCCTAAAAGATAACATTCCCAGTCGAGAGTATTAGAAAGCTTATCGACTAAAGTATTGAAAGCAATGGGGTTATAGTCAACTTGAATACCAATCTTACTTAAATCTTGCTTGATTTGCGCTCCCATCAACACGCGAGTTTTATTTTCAGCATTAGTAATTAGATTGAAACGTACAAGATTTCCCTCAGCATCTATTAATTGGTTTCTCGGATTATATTTAAAGCCTGCATTTAATAGTAATTTTTTAGCTTTTTCTAAGTTATAATCATAAACTCTCAAACCTTGTTCGGGAGTAATACTATAAGGACTTTGAATCTCTATTGGTGAATTTTGCATAACACCAATACCCCGAAAGGCATTATTCAACATTGTTTTCCTATCGATTGCATAGGCGACTGCTTGTCTAAAAGCAAGGCTATTAAACCAACGAGATTTTATCGGCTCAACTACGGGGTTGCCATTTTTTCTCCGACCCTTATTAAGATTAAAGGAAATAAAATTCTGACCAAATGCAGGTCCTCCGTTATATATCCTAAATTTTCCTCTTTTTTCCTCCTGCTTCAGTAGAGAGAAATTTTCTGGAGAGACTTGAACTGTATCTAAACCTCCAGAGCGAAATTGCAGAACAATTGTATCAGTCGATTCAATAATTTCCCAAATAATTCGCTCAACGTAAGGTAATTGATTTCCTTGACTATCTTTGCGCCAATAGTAAGGATTTCGCCTAAATACTACCCGCTGACTGGGAGTATAACTTTCTATCTTGTAGGCACCGTTGACGACAATTTCACTAGGGTTAGTATCTGTTTTCCAAGTCGATAGAAACTGAGGATTTCCCTTTGCATCTTTCGCTTTAACAGATTTAAGTAAAGCATGCTTTGGCAAAATCCCGATGGAACTTGTCCCTCCTCCCGAATTCGCAAAAAGGAAAGGTGCAAAAGGTTCTGGAAGAATAAACTCTACTCGACGGTTGTCTATTTTCCGTATTTTGGGAAAAGCACCACTTTCACCAATTTTTAATCCATCTTTCCAATCTGTGGGAATCTGTTTGTTAAAAATGACATCTTCATAAGTGAACATCACATCATCTACAGTCAGGGGTTCCCCATCAGACCATTTCAAACCCTCTCTTAGGGTAAAAACTATCTGTTTTTTATCGTCAGAAATTGTCCAAGATTCTGCTAAAGCAGGTTCAATATTCCCCGTAATAGCGTTCAGGGTGGTTAGTCCTTCAGCTGTAAACAGAAAAACATGAGGATATTCTTGATTGAAAGCGTGGTTAAACGTCTTCGGATCGCCGATATTACTCGTCACCCATTGAGAAACCTGTGCTGCCTCAGTTTTGAATTTACCAGGGTTACAATTGGTGAGGGTAAGCAGACAAAGCAGCAACAGAGTTAACGTTGATAGAATTGAAAGCCAACGGCGGCGAGAAGAAAAAGCAAAAATCATGGGGTAGCGAATCTTGTTAGGCAATTAGCAATTGAAAAACCAGACACCTTTTACTTATCCAGTTTTGCTTGGATTTCATAAATATTCCACAATGGGCCGCCGAGAGCAGAAAACTTAATCCCTTCAAAGCGATCGCGTACCGCCGACAAAGAATACTGGCCAACCATGTGAATAAATGGTAAATATTCTTGAGTAATTTGCTGAGTTTTTGCATAAAGCGCTTTGCGTTTTGCCTCGTCTAACTCACGTGCAGCTTGAATATAAAGCTTACCAATTTCCTGTTCCCAAGGAGCCACCTCCCAGCCTTGAATTGGCTTTTGGCTTGCTGAGGGTTTCTGATTAAACATATGCAATCCGCCTTGAGGATTCCAGACATTCGCTCCATCATTTGGTTCTAAACCACCAGTAAGACCCATCAAACCAACTTCCCAGTCTAGAGTATTAGAGAGCTTATCTGTATAAGTACTCCATGCTAATGGGGCGAAATCAACTTGAATGCCAATTTTCCCCAAGTCTTGTTTAATTTGAGATCCCATTGCCTCACGGATTTTATTCCCTGCATTCGTAACTAAAGAGAAGCGAACACCGTTCCCCGCAGCATCTACTAACTGATTTCTATCGTTGTATTTAAATCCGGCTTTCAGTAAGAGTTCCTTCGCTTTTGTCAGATTGTAGTCATAGACTTTTAGCCCTTGTTTAGGCGAAAAGTAATAAGGGCTTTGTTCTGCAATAGGCGAATTTTGCGCTGTCCCCAAGCCACGATAAATATTGTTAATCATGGTTTGGCGATCAAGCGCATAAGCTACAGCTTGCCGAAATTCCACAGTATTAAACCAAAGAGACTTTACTGGATCGACTAGCGGTTTTCCATTCCTTTGACCTTTGTTGAGATTGAACATCAAAAATAGTTTTGAGGGCGTAGGACCACCATTGTAAATTTTGAAATGACCCTGCTTCTCTTGGGACTTCAGCAAAGAAAAGTATTCTGGGGTAATCTCTACTGTATCCAATCCACCAGAACGAAATTGCAGCAAGGAAGTATCTGTATTTTCAACAATTTCCCAAATCATGCGTTCAATATAAGGCTGGGACTGCCCTTGAGGTCCTTTACGCCAGTAGTAAGGGTTGCGCCGGAATATTATGCGCTGACTGGAATCATAACGCTCTATCTTGTATGGACCATTAACAATAATTTGGTCAGGAGGAGTATCGACACCCCACTTCGTTAGAAATAGTGGCTTTCCTTCATTGTCTTTCTGGTTCACAGATTCTTTTAAAGCATGGGCAGGTAGAATTGGTAATCCAGTGACACTAAGAAAAGGCGCAAAAGGTTCTGGAGTGGTAAACTCAACTCGACGCTCATCAAGCTTTCGTACAGTGGGCAGCTGACGACTTATACCTACCCGCAAAACATCTCTGGCATCAGTAGGAATCGCTTTATTCAGGTAAACATCGTTGTAAGTAAATACGACATCATCTACTGTCAATGGTTTACCATCAGACCATTTCAAATCTGGGCGTAGGGTAAAAGTAATTTTTAACTTGTCATCAGAAATTTGCCAGGATTCTGCTAAAGCTGGCTCTTCTTTCCCAGTAAGTGGGTTTTGAAAAGTTAATCCTTCAGTCGTTAGACTAAAGACATTTGGTGACTCTTGGCTAAGAGGGGAGTTAAAAGTTTTCGGGTCACTGAGAATGTCATCTATCATTTGTGGGACTTGAGCCGCTTTGACTTTATACTGACTGGGATTACAGCCAGTGAGTGCGATCGCAATCCAAAACGCCAATAAAACCCAAATCCAACTCCGGCGGAAAATTTTTTTATAAATGTCAGCAGCATACATACAGCAGTCCTAAGTAATTCGTGAACAACATGATTGTTGCTTGTTGTTAAATATTCTAAGCTTTGTTTTTTGTATCTTTGAGTTCATATATATTCCAGATGTAGCCGCCAGGGGAAGGGAAAATAGCAGCGTACTTTACACCTTGAATAGTATTGCGTACAGCTAATAAAGCCAAAGAATTTGTCAGGTGAATAAAAGGTAGATATTTTTGGGCAAGAACTTGTGTTTCGGCATAAATCGCTTTGCGTTTTGTTTCATCAAACTCTCTTGCGCCTTGAACATACAAATCTTCAATTTTCTTTTCCCAATCAGAAGCTTCCCATCCTTCGATTGGGGTTTGTCCTTTGGACGGTTTTTGATTGAATAGGTGATAGCTACCCTCTACAGCCCAAACATTATAACCATCATGTGGTTCAATATTACCGACGACAGCTCCCAAATAACATTCCCAATCAAGGGTGTTACTAACTTTGTTTGAGCTCACATTGAAGTCAGCGTACAGTATGTCAACTGTCATGCCAATCTTACTTAGATCCTGTTTAATCTTGGGTGGGACTGTAGGTTTATTACTAGCAGGCGCTAACATTGTGAAACGCACTATATTTCCATCTGCATCAAGTAGCTGGCCTTTGTCGTTGTATTTGAATCCAGCTGAGAGTAAAACTTGCTTCGCTTTTTCTGGCTTATAATCGTATGTTTTGAGACCTTGTTTAGGAGAAAAGTAGTAGGGACTGGGGACAAAAACCGGCGAGTTTTGCGTTTCACCTAATCCTCGCAGGTTGTTATTGATCATGGTTTGGCGATCAATAGCGTAGGCAACTGCTTGTCTAAAAGCAACGTTGTTAAACCAGCGAGACTTTATTGGATCGACAAGCGGCTTGCCGTTGCGACGACCTTTGTTAAGATTAAAAGTAATAAAGCTTGCACCAGAATCGGGACCAGCATTTTCAATAGTAAAGTTGCCCCGCTTTTCTTCGTGTTTCAGCAATTGAAAGCTTGATGGGCCAATTTCTAGTAAATCTAATCCTCCTGAACGAAATTGAAGCAAAAGTGTTTCGGGTGATTCCACAATTCGCCAAATCACACGTTCAATATATGGCTGCTGCTTTCCTTGTGCATCTTTACGCCAGTAATAAGGATTGCGCCGAAATATTAGGCGTTCGCTGGTGGAGTAGCTTTCAATGATGTAAGGACCATTAACAATTATTTTCTTAGGATCTGTGTCTGTTCCCCAAGTCGAGAGATACACTGGACTACCATCAGATCGCTTGGTTTCTACAGCTTGCCGGAGTGCGTGTTCTGGTAAAATTGTGGTTGCCGCAGCAATCAATCCCATAAAAGGCACAAATGGTTCTGGCAAAACAAATTCTACTCGTCGGCTGTCGAGTTTGTGTACTTGGGGAAAAGCTTTACTGATACCGATCCGAAGATTATCTTTATAGTAGTTGGGAATCAGCTTGTTCATATAGATGTCATTGAAAGTGAAAACGACATCATCGGCTGTTAATGGCTTTCCATCCGACCACTTCAATCCTTCTCGCAAGGTAAAAATATACCGCAATTTGTCAGAGGAAATGTCCCAAGATTCAGCTAAAGCTGGCTCAATTTTCTTAGTATCTCCGTTAACAGCCGCTAACCCTTCGTAAGTAAAACCAAAAATGTTGGGAATTTCTTGGCTAAGAGCATAGTTAAAGGTTTTCGGATCTGCTGTAGTTGCTATCAGTAACTCAGGGACTTGAGCCGCTTTGACTTTATACTGGGTGGGATTGCAGCCGGTGAGTGTGATCGCAATCCAAAAGGCCAATAAAACCCAAATCCAACTCCGTCGAACAATTTTGGTAATAATGTCAGTCATCAATTCTCTGTTAATTAGCTGAATATTCTATGATATCTGTATGAATAATGTGCCATCAAAAACAGCCAGAGTGTAGATTTACATAAAAATCCCTGTAAGTAAGTTATTCTTCCGGCAGTTCGGGAGTACAATTACAAAATTCCTTTCATCGCTGAAGTGTTAATGGATTACTGAGATTGTAGCCAACCAAGAAAGTTCTGAGTCTTATTGAAATACCGAACACCCGTATCTTGTAATATTTCTATAACTTCCCTTTGACCGAATTCTTTAGAATTACTACTTAAAAAGACCTTTTTTTCACTAGGATGTAGGCGTGCATGGTAAACTATACAAGCTAAAATAAATTTATCTACAATATGTTTTTCTAGTATATTTATACTAGAACTTTCCTCTACAATTTCTGAAGTTAATTCAATAACCTCTGCTAGAATAAAAAGCTTTTTAAAAGAATCATAAAATCGTTTTTTTATATCATTCATTCGCTCGAAAAAAACTGATTTTCGATTGCTCTAGCTGGAGAAATAGTAACCGAGCATTTTCTGAATTTTTATCTCTTTCTGCCTCACTTATCTGCATGTCTAACTTATTAATAAAATCTCGACTATATTTTCCCTCTTGTTCTAATGTTGTTAAAGCCTCTGCAAAACAAAGGCTAGGCATTGCTAAACGCACAGAGTTTGGTGTACTAGTTAGTAAATCTTCTGCTTGTATAGCAATACTCATAACGAAGTTAGTTTCGACGTACAAAATCATGTAAATTAAAAAGTCTCAAGACATGGATGATAATATCTCAAAACGATGTATCTCAATATACTATCAATCCTAATTTCTACTTCTGGTTGTGTGGTTCCATCTTTCAGCAGTGGTAACAAACCAATCGATATTATCTGTTCTACTGCTGGTGGTTTTTCAAGCTTCCAGTGATAGCCTAAATCACTTAACCACGACTTAGCTAGGGTGCCAAGCAGACGTCCAGTCATCCATTGATCAGGAAGTGTAAGGCCATAAGGACATAGCACTTCAGATGTATTGAGAATGCACACTGGTTCAGATCTGTTAGGGTTATCCCATTTAAAAATTTGAATCTTTTCAAGATCGATAAACATGACAAAGGGAATTGCCCCATTACCAGCTTCTAGCCAGGAAATAACTTCAGATGTATCTCCTTGTTTCGTAGGATAAGCTTGAGTCTGAGCTAATAAAATTATCAACTCATCACTATCTAAGATGACAATCTCAGGCTGGATGCGATATACCGTTTTTTCGGCTTGTTGAGTGTTCATAATTTATTCGTGCAAAAGCAAAACGACGGCATAAGCACAAATTCCTTCTTCTCTACCAACAGGACCTAGCTTTTCGTTGGTGGTGGCTTTTACACCAACTTGATTTGGTTCTATTTGCAAAACTCCCGCGATTTTTTCGCGGATTTGTTCAATATGCGGCTTCAATTTTGGACGTTCTGCTACCACAACAGAGTCAATATTGCTCACCTGCCAACCGCGATCGCTAATCAATTGGTTGACTTTACTTAATAACATTAAACTATCTGCCCCTGCCCATTGGGGATCGTTAGGAGGAAAATAATGTCCGATATCCCCCAAAGATAACGCCCCGAGCATGGCATCCATAATTGCGTGGGTGAGAACATCAGCATCACTATGTCCCAGCAAACCTAGAGAATGGGGAATGTTGACACCACCCAAAATTAAAGGGCGAGTGCTCACAAGTCGGTGAATATCGTAGCCGTTACCAATGCGAATGTTCATTGTTAGTAGTTAATTGTTGAAAAGTTAGTTGTTCTTCGGTAATGGGGAATTGGCAGTAGGTTAATATCCTCCGCCCCCCTGCTCTCCCAACTCCTCATCTTTCAAAATATCTGGACGGCGTAAGCGTGTTTTTTGGAGTTGTTGTTTGTACCGCCATTTAGCAATTTCGGCATGGTTGCCCGAGAGGAGAACATCAGGGACTTTTAAACCGCGAAATTCTGCTGGACGAGTATACTGGGGATAGTCTAACAATCCCTCTTCAAAACTTTCTGCTTTTAAAGACTCGGCTTTGCCTACCGTTCCTGGGAGGAGGCGCACAACACCATTAATTAAAGTCATTGCTGGAATTTCTCCACCAGTGAGAATAAAATCTCCTAGAGATACCTCACGGGTGACTAAGTGCAACACGCGCTCATCTACCCCTTCGTAATGACCGCAAATTACGACTAATTGGTCGTAATTCGTCGCTAATTCTCGCAATAGAGGTTGATTAATTGTTTGACCTTGGGGACTCATCAAAATAATCTCTCTGCGAGGGAGAATTGGTAGAGACTCTACAGCGGCAAAGATTGGTTCTGGCTTCATCAGCATTCCCACACCGCCGCCATAAGGTTCATCATCAACTTTCCGATGTTTGTCAGTGGTAAAATCTCGTGGATTAACCAGATGCACAAAAGCAATCTGTTTGGCCAAGGCTTTACCCAGAAGCCCACAACTTAGAACAGAAGTAAAACAGTCAGGAAATAGTGTAACTATATCAAAGCGCACAGTAATTCGTATTGAATGACACTAATCTTATATTGGAATGTCTGGAAATAAAGATGCCGATGTTCTGGAAAACACAGATTCTCTTCAGCGAGCCTACCTAAATTTAGGAAAGACCTCATCACTTGTGAGAGTCAAGGTTTTTCTAACTACTTAATTTATGTTTAAATATTGTCACATCTAGATTTAAATTTATAATCTGAGTTAACAACTTCCAACATGCATCAAGCCAGCCTCAAACAAAGCCTATCAAGACCTGCTTACCCCCCAATACCCGTGCATTGGTTGATCAGGCAAGCCTAAAATGAGTCGTGAACTATGATGGGGAAGATAAGAAAAATGAGAAAGAGCGGAAAGATGAAGAAGAGACACTCTGGTTTCTTCGCAATCTTTGTGGCGATTGCTAAAACTCACCCGAGTCAAGCAGCGCAATGCCTTGTCGGCTTCCTCATCTGTCAACTTACTCAAAAAATCTTTCACAATTCAAATGGGGTTGCGATAGGTTATTTTTCAGGTGAGCTCTCGTCTAAAAAGATGGGACAGGTGAAAGAGCGGCGGCTAAGTTTGAGGAAAAACGGACACTACATAAGCTGCAGCGTCTACCACGTAAGCGCTACTAAGTTGGAAAGGCGTGTTCCGTCGTTCCATTTGGACAAGTGTCCTATCCAAAAGGCGTTATATGAATACTCAGGCTAATGACTTCAACTCATTAGTCTGAAGTTGTTGACAGGAGAACACTATGCAGCAATTAAAAGCTAAAAAGCTAGAAATGAGGACACCCCAAGCAACTAAAACCGCCGTTCTAGTAATCGGAGGCGCAGAAGACAAAGTTCACGGACGCGAAATCCTGCGAACTTTCTTTGGTCGTGCTGGTGCTGGCGATGGTCATATTACAATTATTCCATCTGCTTCTCGCGAACCAAGCATTATCGGCGGAAGGTACATCCGCATTTTTGAAGAAATGGGTGCGAGTAAAGTAGAGGTGTTAGACATTCGAGAGCGGGAGCAGTGTGAAGCCTCACACATCCAAGCATCTCTAGAAGCATGTACGGGGGTATTTTTGACAGGAGGAGATCAATTGCGCCTTTGTGGCGTCCTCTCAGATACGCCAGCAATGGATATTATGCGGCAACGGGTGAGGAGTGGGCAAATTACCTTGGCAGGTACCAGTGCCGGGGCAGCCGTTATGGGTCACCATATGATTGCCGGGGGTGGTAGCGGAGAGACACCAAATCGCTCCTTAGTTGATATGGCAACAGGTTTAGGATTTATTCCAGAAATCATTGTGGATCAACACTTTCACAACCGCAATCGGATGGTCAGACTCTTAAGTGCACTCTCCTCTCATCCAGATCGCATGGGTATAGGAATTGACGAAGATACTTGTGCGATGTTTGAACGTGATGGGTGGCTGCAAGTGATGGGAAAAGGGAGTGTCACAATTTTAGATCCAACCGAACTTACCCACACAAACGAGCCGCATGTTGGAGCAACCGAACCTCTGACATTACACAATTTACGGCTACATATCCTCAGCCACGGCGATCGCTTCCACCTTTACCAACGAACAGTTTTACCCTCCGTGTACAGAATCTCCAGCTGACGGAGGCAAGTAGCTTAAGTTACACTGTGTTGACTGCTGATTTTTGAGTTGCGGCGTAGAAACTAAGAATAATACCATGTAAGACGAAAAAACTGTTGCTTATTAACAGTTAAGCGGTCAATTCCAGTAAGAAACTAGAATATTAGGTTCCGAATCTCCATCTACCTATTCCCATGAGAATCCTCAAAATCCAGACATTACGCGGCCCCAACTATTGGAGCATTCGACGCCACAAATTGATCGTCATGCGCCTCGGCTTAGAAAACCTTGCCGAAACGCCCTCGAATGAAATACCCGGCTTTTACGAAGGGTTAGTTGAGGCTCTGCCTAGTCTGGAGGGTCACTATTGCTCGCCCGGATGTCGCGGTGGTTTTTTAATGCGAGTGCGAGAAGGTACCATGATGGGTCATATCATGGAACATGTAGCTTTAGAACTACAAGTATTAGCTGGAATGAATGTTGGTTTTGGGCGTACCCGAGAAACATCCACTCCAGGAACTTATCAAGTCGTATTCGAGTATCTCAATGAGGAAGCAGGACGCTACGCGGGCAGAGCAGCAGTCAGACTGTGCCAAAGTATTGTCGAACGGGGTCGTTATCCCAGTGCTGAATTACAGCAAGATTTGCAAGATCTGAAAGATTTAGGGCGGGATTCGGCATTAGGCCCCAGTACTGAAGCCATTGTCAAAGAAGCGGAGAAAAAAGGCATTCCCTGGATGCAACTTGGGGCACGCTTTTTGATTCAGTTAGGCTACGGTGCCAACCAAAAGCGGATGCAGGCAACGATGACGGACAACACCAGCATCTTGGGAGTAGAACTCGCTTGCGATAAAGAAGCGACCAAACGCATCCTCGCTAATGCTGGAGTGCCAGTACCTAGAGGCACAGTCATCAATTTTTTGGACGATTTGGATGAAGCCATAGAAACTGTTGGCGGCTTTCCGATCGTGATCAAGCCTCTTGATGGCAATCACGGACGCGGTATCAGTATTGATATTCAAAGTAGGGAAGAAGCTGAAGCAGCATACGACGCAGCCAGACAAATCTCGCGAGCAGTCATTGTTGAGCGGTATTACGTTGGGCGCGATCATCGGGTGCTTGTCGTGGATGGTAAGTTAGTCGCTGTCGCTGAACGAGTGCCAGCTAATGTCATTGGTGATGGCAGAACTTCCATCTTCGATTTGATTGAAGAAACCAACAAAGACCCTAATCGCGGTGATGGGCATGATAATATCCTGACAAAAATAGAATTAGACCGCACCAGCTACCAGCTTCTGGAAAAACAAGGATACACTCTCAATACGGTACTACCCAAAGACAAAGTTTGTTATCTCCGAGCAACAGCAAATTTAAGTACGGGAGGCAGTGCCGTAGATCGCACGGACGAAATCCACCCAGAAAACGTTTGGTTAGCACAACGGATCGTGAAAATTATCGGTCTAGATATTGCAGGCATTGATATTGTGACATCAGATATTAGCCGCCCCATACGGGAAGTGGATGGTGTCATTGTTGAAGTTAACGCCGCTCCCGGATTTCGGATGCACATAGCTCCCAGTAAAGGTATCCCCCGCAACGTGGCAGGAGCAGTTATGGATATGCTGTTCCGCAATCAACAATGTAGCCGTATTCCCATCCTATCCGTAACGGGTACCAACGGCAAAACCACCACCACTCGACTGTTAGCACATATCTTTAAACAGACTGGTCAGGTTGTAGGTTATACAACAACTGACGGAACTTATATCGGTGATTACTTAGTTGAAGCAGGAGATAACACAGGTCCTCAAAGTGCCCAGATTATTCTGCAAGACCCGACTGTAGAAGTCGCAGTGCTAGAAACGGCTCGTGGTGGGATTCTTCGCTCTGGACTTGCATTTGAAGCTGCCAATGTAGGCATTGTGTTAAATGTTGCTGCCGATCACTTGGGGATTGGGGACATTGATACAATTGAACAGTTGGCTGCTCTAAAAAGTGTCGTCGCTGAAGCGGTTTTTCCTGATGGTTATGCAGTACTGAACGCCGACGATGAACGAGTAGCGGCGATGGCAGAGAAAACTAAAGCAAATATTGCTTACTTCACAATGAACCCAGACTCGGAATTGGTGCGAAAGCACATCCAGAAGGGAGGTGTCGCAGCAGTCTATGAAAATGGTTTTCTGTCAATACTCAAAGGCGATTGGACACACCGGATCGAACGGGCAGAAAATATCCCCCTGACAATGGGCGCACGTGCCCCATTTATGATTGCCAATGCTTTAGCCGCAAGTCTCGCAGCCTTCGTCCAAAACGTCTCAATTGAACAGATTCGTGCAGGTTTGAATACCTTTCGGGCTTCCGTTAGTCAAACACCAGGACGGATGAATTTATTTAATTTGGGTAACTACCACGCTTTGGTCGATTATGCTCACAATCCCGCCAGCTACGAAGCTTTGGGCGCTTTTGTCTGCAACTGGACTTCAGGTAAGCGTATTGGCGTCATCGGGGGACCTGGCGATCGCCGCGATCAAGATTTTGTCATGTTAGGCAAACTAGCTGCGGAAATTTTCGACAGCGTGATCATCAAAGAAGATGATGACACCCGAGGACGCCCACGAGGTTCAGCTGCAGAATTAATTACTCAAGGCATAAAAGAAGTCAATTCCAATCGCCAATATGAAACTATCTTGAATGAAACAGCAGCGATTAACAAAGCTTTGAGTATTGCCCCAGACAACAGTTTAGTGGTGATTTTACCCGAAAGTGTCAGCCGCGCTATCAAGTTAATCAAGGCGAGTGGCATAGTTAAGGAGGAGCTGCAGCAATCAAACACCACCTCCACAACTCCCACAGATCAAATTAATATTACATCTTCAGTTGTTAACACAAGGTTGTAAGTGAGGAGCAGCTACTGCGCCTGTATGGATACCCCTCCTAAGAGTGCAAGTGATTTTGTTGAGTGGGAAGTTGGGGAATAGGGGGATCATAACTCCTTTGAGTACCAATCACCCATTCCCTATTCTCCTTCTTTCTGTTCGCTCGTATCGTCATTAGGGTTTTTTAGCTCCTCCTTAAAACCGCGTAGAGTTTTACCCAGTGCAGTTCCGAGTTCAGGAATTTTTTTTGGTCCAAAAATAATAACAGCCACGATGGCGATGATACCTACTTCCGGCCATCCCAGTCCAAACATAAGCGTCTCCTGTAAACATCTTTTTTAAATCATAGTAGGGGTAGAGGTAGATAAGAATTAAGTTACTGTTCCCAACCCTCGACACTCCCACTCCCTTCAGGAATTGACAAACCCAACCATTGACTCAATTCATGGGCTAACCATTCGATTTCTGGATCCGAGTGAATTATGCCTTTATGACCACCAAGCTGATACTTTTTCACTCCTACCCAGATTATAAGTTGGGGTGGGACTTCCACTTTACGACCGTCGGAGTCAGTTATATACGTTCTGGGAAGATATACGAGTTTAGTTATATTTTGTATTGCTGTTGGTGGAATCCAATTGAATTTTAATCCAAATATTTCCCAAGTCAGAGCAATATGCTTTTGATTGAGGCTCAGTCGGGTACTTCGGAAAAAATTAAATACTAGCTTAGACACTATGCGGAAGCCAGCACCCCAGAAAGGTATTGAGAATAAAGCGAATAATATGTTGACCGGAAAAGGAATAGTACTCACCAATGTCCAGAATAAGACAAATGAATTCCAGCTAATAAGCGCAAACAAAACAAAAAATATCATCCTCGGGTGAAAGTCAGTTGGCGGGATGAGGATTTCTAAAGAATGCTTATTTTTAGTCAGTTTGATTTTGCTACCTGTTGGTTTCGCAAATTTGGGTGTTAAATTCTTCTCATGCCTGTAGTCCGCACTTCTGTTCAACCGTGATGGTAGAATTTTTATGTGACGTTGTTGTTTTTTACGAATCCAATTGTTGCCATTCCAATACCAAGAATTTCTGGTTTCGTTTACTAAAGGAATTTCTGGTGGATGTGGCTGTTGAAATAGGTTTTCAAGAGCTGCTAGAGCTTCACGTGCAGAATTTGAACGCTGTTCTAAATTGGGTTCTATCGTCCACCTCAACCAATCTCTCACAACTGGACTAAGATTTGCCGCTTGCTCGAATTGAATCCGAAAATCCCTTTGCGGTAAATCGGCAGGATGGATACCTGTGACTAAGTAAATTAACGTTGCGCCTAAACTGTAAATGTCTGAAGCCGGAAGCGTGCGTCCACCAAATTGCTCTGGTGGCATATAACCGTAAGTTCCTACCACAGTCATTGTCCCACCTTCACTCCCGACAAGAGTTTGTACCGAGCCAAAATCGACTAAATAAACTTGATCGATACTATTGCCACGATTGCTTAATAAAATATTGCTAGGCTTAATATCGCGGTGGATCACAGGAGGCTTCTGTCCATGTAAGTAAATAAGAATTTCTAAAAGTGCTTTAGCTACCTCTGTGACTTCTGTTTCGGTAAAAGTACGCCCAGCTTTTAAATGTTGCGCCAGAGTTAGTGCTGGAATATAAGTTTGTACAAGAGCAAATCCTTTTAAGGAAGGAGAATTGACCTCGAAGTAGTCCAAGTAGCCAGGAATAGAAGGATGTGATAGAGATTTTAAGGTTTCGGCTTCACGCTCAAACAACTTCAGATCGTCCCATTCAAAATCACTGCTAAAAGACAGTAACTTGATAACGACTAATTCACTACTTACCAAATCACGTGCCAAAAGCGTCCGTCGTCCTGCTTTTTTTGCCAGCAACTGCTGTACTTCATAGCGAGCACTTAATACTTGACCATTCATCTGTTTGCCGATTGCCAAAACTAGAAAACTTTTTTATTTAAAGAAAAAATGCCAAGATAATGACTAATTCGTAATTGAAGTTCAGCTATGCTGCTAGACTCCCAGGCTTTCTAAGCGTCGAATGGAAACGAGGCAGGGTGTGAAAAACTGCCTCTATCTAACAGACGTGCGTAGTGTTCGTGTTACGAGTGCTATGCATCTCTACACAGTTTTTTTATTCATACCGCCTTTTTTGTTATTACGAATTATAGTGATGCTCCTATTTTTAATTTTATGCCCTCCAAACTCTGGCCTTACATAACACCTGGTATTTCAGATGAGCTATTTGAACGCTTACCTGGAATTCCTTTAAGCGAGCGGGAAGTTCGACTGCTGTTGATTGCCCAACTGCGACTCCTCCCTGATTCAGTTTTTTGGGATATTGGGGCAGGGACGGGTACAATTCCGGTAGAGGTGGGTTTGTTGTGTCCGCAGGGGCAAATTATCGCTGTTGAGCGGGATGAAGAAGTCGCCAACCTGATTCGACGTAACTGCGATCGCTTTGAAGTGAACAATGTTGCAGTCATTGAAGGAAGTGCCCCAGAATGTTTACATGATCTTAATGTTGCTCCCCATCGCGTTTGTGTTGAAGGCGGACGGTCGATTGGAGAAATTTTACAAGCCGCATGGCATTATTTGCTACCATCTGGTCGAGTTGTTGCCACAGCAGCAAATCTTGAAAGCTTGTATGCGATTTCCCAAAGCTTTGCTCAATTACAGGCTCGAAATGTTGAAATCGTACAATCGGCAGTCAACCGTTTGGAAACACGCGGTTCTTCTCAAACTTTTACTGCAGTCAATCCCATTTTTATCCTCAGTGGTGAGAAACTAGAGTGAATTTATTAAATTTTTAGATTTTAGATTGAATCCGAAACCCGTCTTGAAAAGTTTGCTAGCGAGGGCTAACCAACGCTCTTATCCTCAGGAGGGAAACCAAAGCTGTAGCACTGGCTCCTCCTTACAACTTTCCGCAAAATCATTCAAGGGAAAGTTTTCCACCGAGGGAAACCAAAAGCGCTCAAGAGCATTTATGGCGGGAAACCCGTGAGTGTATGCGCTATGAGCCCTTGTCACTTTCCACATGCATCCGCGCATCCACGCATCCAAAATATGTCTATGGTTTGGTCTCGAATTGTTAGTGGCATTGTTGCGATCGCCCTTGCTTTGTTGGCGACACTTTTAGGCGGTTGGCCTTTTACCCTCTTATTTGCAGTCATTATTTTCCTAGGGCAGAACGAATACTTTAATTTGGTAAGAACCAAAGGCATGGCACCTGCCGCTAAAACTACCATGTTTGTCAGCCAAGTCCTACTGGTCATTTGTACCATAGATGGTAGTTTAGCCGATGCTGTAATGCCAGTTGCTGGCACATTTATTTGTTTTTACTTATTGTTTCAACCAAAAATGGCAACAATTGCCGATATTGCCGCTTCTATTTTGGGACTGTTTTACACTGGTTATTTGCCAAGTTATTGGGTGCGGATGCGAGCGATCAACAATTTCGCTTCAGGGGGTTACAGATTTCATGATTGGGCAAATATTTTCCAGAGCGAAAAGCGAGATTTCACTCTGCTATCTCAAGGATTGACAGCAACATTGCTCACTTTTTTATGCATTTGGGCAGCTGATATTGGTGCCTATATCATCGGCAAATTCTTTGGAAAAACACCTCTGACTGAAATTAGTCCCAAAAAAACGGTGGAAGGCGCAATCTTTGGTATTGTTGCCAGTGTTGTCGTTGCTGTGGTTGGAACCTATTACCTCAATTGGCCTAGAACTCCTTTTACAGGCATTGCTTTAGGCCTGCTAATCGGCGTTGCTAGTATTTTAGGCGACCTCACAGAGTCCATGCTCAAGCGCGATGCTGGAGTCAAGGATTCTGGGCAATTGATCCCCGGTCATGGAGGGATTTTAGACCGTACCGACAGTTATATTTTTACGGCTCCCTTAGTCTACTATTTTGTGACACTGCTGCTGCCACTACTAAGCTTTTGAACTACCCATAATGTTGGCTTCGATGTTTACTGCCCAAAATTTACACCTACTGTTATAATTGAAGATTAAAAATTGTTAACTTTAATTTTTGATTTTTAATAATTAGGGGTTGACGTTAATGCGTCCACGACACACGAGTTTCTTAGGGATCAGAGTTAGTTCTTGGATATCGACATCAGATCCCAAATCGATACATTGTCCATTATTATCCTCTAACAGTGCTACCAGATTGCTTTTGATGAGTACGGGTGCGAGTTGTAACATAGATGCGCCGAGTAGCTTTAATCCTAAGAATATATTTATTGTTTCGGGACTGCTTTCTGCTGTGGTGGCGGAAATCGTCGCTTGTCCACAATCGAGGTGAATGTTTTGCCAATTCATAGACTTGGATTTTGGACTGTGTTCTGGTAATAGTTGAACCAGTAGGTCGTTTAAAGCCGTAGATAAAAGCTCAGATGAAAGAGAGGCATTAAGATCCTCCTCATGCAGGATCAGTTCCCCAACAACTGGTATAATTTCCAACAATTGTAGTGCTTGACCTTTGAGTACTGAGCCGATATTAATATGAATATTTTCTGCAACTAGTTGGACTTGTGTAATATGAAGACCTTTATAAACGGGATGAGTGGCAAAAATGGAAACCCGAGGAATACAACCAGAGAGAAGTTGGCGATCGCTCGCTCCAATCTCTATTTCCAATTGGGCTATTTGGCTGACTTGCGTTTTCAACCACAGCTTTAATGCTTTCGTAAGAATATTTGTCACTATTCTGCTTTTGTATGAACCTCTGGTTTGGGAGTTTTTCTCTGGCATACCATTGATGAGTATTGGCGAAACAACTGACAAGCACGAAAATAAGTTTTCAATGTAACATTCAGGAGCGACTAATCACAAAATAAAAATATATTAAAATTATTTATTCGTTAATTATTAACCTATTGATTAAGTAATTTCCACATGAATGCACGGTTACAAAAAGTTCTTGCTCAATGGGGTATCGCCTCACGTCGTCAAGCTGAAGACATGATCGCGCAGTCCCGTGTACAGATTAATGGTGTAATGGCGCATATAGGTCAAAAAGTCGATCCTCAAAAAGATACAATCACAGTTGATGGTAAGCCCGTTTCGGCAATACAGCGTCCAGCTTTAATATATTTATTACTCAATAAACCAACTGGGGTAGTTTCTACTTGTCACGACCCTCACGGAAGACGTACAGTCTTAGATCTACTGCCCGAAGAATTGCGTTCAAGTCAAGGTATTCATCCAGTTGGCCGTCTAGATGCAGATTCTACAGGAGCGTTAATACTCACAAATGATGGAGACTTGACATTTTGGCTAACTCATCCACAGCATAGTATTCCTAAAACGTATTCTGTTTTAGTCAAAGGACATCCAACAGATGCAGTCTTAGAAATGTGGCGTCACGGTATCTTATTGGAAGGGAGAAAAACACGAAAGGCCCAAGTGAAAGTCATCAAAAAGTTTGCTTCTTCAAGCTGTTTGGAAATCATTTTAAAGGAGGGGAGAAATCGACAGATACGCCGCGTAGCCCAACAATTGGGATACGAAGTGATCAAGCTGCATCGTACGGCAATAGGTTCAATTCAATTACAACCAGGGAAAGGACATTTACCAGAGGGGGCATATCGCCAACTCGAAGAGCATGAAACAAAGTTTTTAGAGCAATTAAAAAAGAACTCAGAACTTAGAACTCAGAACTCAGAATAAAAGATGCAATTGGAAAACAGATTGCAGTGCTAACTCATCAGATTATCCATATGTGGTGAGACGCTTAACCTGTTATACTTCGCACACAGTTGTACAAGATTCTTTTGTGAATTTTTATTACGAAGATTGTCTTTTTTTTCGATATTTCTGATAACTGTATTCTGCGTTCTTTACTTGTGAAAAAAGCAGATTCCTATTAACGATTCAGCTGGTTCAAGGAGAGTAAAAAAACATGAAGTTGCAAACTCAGAAGAAAGATCGCGAGCCCATACAAACAACCGAGCAACAACAATCAGAAAAATTAGCGCAGTTGGGTGTTCAACTTTGGACATCACGCTTGGAACAAGGATTGTCATTGGAGGAAATGGTTAGGCTAACCAAGATTCCCCGACGGCTTTTGCAGGCGATTGAAGAAGGTGATTTAGATCAACTACCAGAACCAATATATGTTCAAGGTTTAATTCGCCAGTTTGCTGATGCATTAGGCTTTGATGGTTCGGAATTTTCTAGTACTTTTCCCATTGGTTTGCCCTACGTGAGCCTCAAGCCAGCATGGAAAAGACCAATAGGGCAATTACGTCCTGTTCATCTTTACTTACTTTACATATTTTTAATTATCTGCTCTGTCAATGGCTTGTCTCAATTATTAAGTACTACTGCCACTTGGCAAGTGAATAATAGCAACAGTAAGCAATTACAAGCGAATAAAATCCAAAGCAATCAACAGTTACCAGTAACAACTTCTGCAAAAACAGAGATTAAAGGCAATGAGGGAAGGCTCGCGGTGCAAATCGGTGTGACATTGAAAGAGAAGTCCTGGATTCGCGTCGTAGCTGATGGCAAAATCACTTATGAGGGAGAGTTACCAGAGGGAACTCATCGCATCTGGAAAGCCCAAGATCAACTAACCGTGAGAGCCGGAAATGCTGGTGGTGTATTGGTAAGTGTCAACAAGGATCAAGCCAAGCAAATGGGAGAACCTGGAGCAGTCAAAGAACTCACAATAGCCGCGAATACTAAATCTTAGGAACTCCACTATCATAAATAATTAAGGCTTTGAACGAAGAGTAAGCAGTATAAATTTATACTGCTTACTCTGTTGCCTTTTAAGTCCTAACTCCTAAATCATCACTTTTGTTGTGGCGCACGTCCGCTAAGCATAGTTAAGGATTTGAGGCGATCGCTCAATTCTTTAGTTAAAACATGCGTCTGATAGCGCCAATCCCAGTTCCCTTCTGCTGTACTAGGGAAATTCATTCGCGCCGAAGTGTCTAATCCCAAAATATCCTGCAAGGGGATAATGGCTTGATTAGCGACAGAATTAAGAGCTAACCTAATGAAATCCCAGTGGATACCGTCAGAACTGTAAGAGCCTAAATAAAGCGACAAGTTATACTTTTCGTGTTCTGACGCTTGATTGAACCAGCCTACAGTTGTATCGTTGTCGTGAGTGCCAGTATAAACTATACTGTTACGCTCGTAATTAAAGGGTAGGAATGGATTACTAGCATCAGCACTATAGGCAAACTGTAGAATTTTCATGCCGGGAAACTCATACTTATCTCGCAGCTCTTCTACTTCTGGCGTCACCACTCCTAAATCCTCCGCCATGATGGGAAGCTTACCCAATTTAAGTTTAATTGCCTCAAATAACTCTTCTCCAGGGGCTTTAATCCATTCTCCATGAATGGCTGTTTGTTCCCCTCTTTTCACAGCCCAGTAAGATTCAAACCCTCGGAAGTGATCGATGCGGATGACATCTACATAATCCAACATTGCTTCAAAGCGTCCAATCCACCACTTAAAGTCTTGGTTCTGCGAAACTTCCCAGTTGTAAACAGGGTTACCCCATAATTGACCAGTAGCACTAAAGTAATCTGGTGGAACTCCTGCCATTAATGCCGCTTCTCCTGTCTGTTCATCCAAACAAAAGATATCAGGATTAGACCATACATCAGCACTGTCGTGAGCTACGTAGATTGGAATATCACCGATAATTTGAATACCACTCATATTGGCGTAAGTCTTGACTTGCGACCATTGGCGGAAAAACTCAAATTGGATAAATTTGTGATAATCAATCTCGGTATTCAGTTCTTGCCGTACGCGTTCTAATGCTTCTGGAGTGCGCTTGGCAATATCTGGCTCCCATTTATGCCAGCTTGCTCCCTGATTAGCATCTTTCAATGCCATAAATAAGGCAAAATCATCCAGCCAGTAGGCTTTGCTGTCACAAAAACCAGCAAACTCAGTTTTTTGTAAAGGCGAAGCAATATTTTTAAAGTTCTCGCCTGCTTTTTTGAGCAAGGGCATTTTGATTTGCACAACCTGGTCAAAATCTACTTTTGTCTCCGAAAATCCAGGTAAATGAGCAAAATCTTCTTCAGATAGCAAACCCTGTTCCTGCAGCTTTTCTAAACTAATGAGCAAAGGGTTCCCTGCCATTGCTGAATATGAAGCATAGGGAGAATTACCGTAGCCAGTTGGCCCTAAGGGTAGCACTTGCCAATATTGTTGGTAGCTTTCTCTCAAGAAATCAATGAAGCGATAGGCTTCCAAGCCTAAATCCCCAATGCCAAATCGACTGGGAAAGGAGGTAGGGTGTAACAAAATACCGCTCGATCTGGGAAAAGGCATAAATCAACCGAATAAATTATATGAGAAAGCGATTCCATCGAATTTATTATGGAACAGAAAGTCGATTTTGGATTTGTGTTTTGAGATTTTAGATAGGAATTAATTGTTAACATTTGAGTGTCAACTGTTACTTTGATCCCTGAGTTGTCCAAAATCATGCCACATGCTTTAACTTTGGTTCCCAAAGCACGGTATTGGCTCTAAAATGTGAACCAAATTACATGAGTTATCGAAATCCTGTCCCAACTGTTGATATCATTATCGAATTGTATGACCGTCCTCATCGACCAATAGTGTTAATTG
The DNA here is from genome assembly GCA_029379285.1 of Rhizonema sp. PD38. GTDB lineage: Bacteria > Cyanobacteriota > Cyanobacteriia > Cyanobacteriales > Nostocaceae > Rhizonema. Next base: position 2,750 of record JAQYWP010000004.1, on the reverse strand, counting down.
AGAGATCTAATCCCCCTTTAGGTTGGGCTCTTCCTGGTGGTTTTGTGGATTACGGCGAAGCTGTGGAAGTTGCGGCGCGGCGCGAAGCCTTGGAAGAAACAGGTTTGCAAGTAATGTTGATTGAACAATTCCATGTCTATTCAGATCCGAATCGCGATCGCCGTCAGCATACAATCAGCATTGTGTTTTTAGCAACGGCAACAGGTGAACCAAAATCAGGGGATGATGCTAAAGGTATAGAAATTTTTGAGTCTTGGCGTGTACCTGGAAATTTGTGTTTCGACCATGATAAGATTCTGCAGGACTACTGGCAGTATCGGCATTACGGAATACGTCCAAGGTTAGGTTGATTGAACTGCGAAGATATTTCATGTCTTGAAGAAGGCGATGAGCGCAAAGGACGCTAGAAAAGAAAATGAGTAGAAGGGTTATTCATACTGAGAGGGCACCTGCACCCGTAGGACCTTACAATCAAGCGATCGCCGCCTCTGGTCAAATGATTTTTGTTGCCGGACAAATTCCTCTTGACCCGAGTATGGGTGTCATAGTTGGGGAAGGAAATGTAACCAAGCAGACAGAACAGGTGATGGCGAATTTAGAAGCAATTCTGACAGCATCAGAGGCGACTTTTGACAATGTCGTGAAAACGACAGTGTTTTTGGCTGATATGAATGATTTTGCGGCAATGAATGCAGTTTATGCCAGATTTTTTCGCGATGATACAGCCCCAGCACGCGCTTGTGTTCAAGTATCGCGTTTGCCTAAGGATGTTTTAGTCGAGATTGAGTGTATTGCGATGATCTAAGCAATTTTTGTTGTTGGGCTTTCAATTGATCCTGTCAATCAGAAAGCGAAGACTGCAATTATTTTGCACTCTATCGGGATAAAAATTTTCTCCTACTTCGAGATTGCCGCTTTCTCGGGGCGGTGTCAACAATCTATTTCGTAGATAACTTTTCTTTTCAAAGAGTAAGACACTTGTAACAATCCAGAGTGATAAGTCTTGACATCTTTTAACTCAAGTGAAGTCTCTAAACTGGGATCGTTCACAATAAGTGGAATGCCATTTCCGAGAATAATTGGGTGGATTGAGAGAATTAGTTCATCAACAAAGCTGTGTTTCATGAAAGAATGAATTGTCTTTCCTCCTCCTACTAACCAGATATCACGACCCCTTGATTGACGCAACGTACTGATAAACTCCGTCAAATGAGTTCCGATAAATGTTACGTTGCTGTCTGTTTTATTGTCCAAAGTTTTTGAGAAAACAAAACTTTTTTTACCTTTGTAAGGGTATTCTCCAAACCCGAGAATTTGGTAATACGTCTTACTACCCATAAGTACTGTGTCAATTTGAGAAAAAAAGTCAGTATAATCGTAGTCAGCGTCGGTGAACAGCCAATCTACCTCTCCTGATGTCCTCGCAATGTATCAGTCAAGACTAGAAGCAATAAACAGCAGTATTTTTCGCATTGTTCGGTAAGTGGGCGTGAATAAACACAACTTTACATTAGTAGGACTTACACAAAAGTTGCCACTCGGCTTAATTTATTGAACTAGCCTGCGCGACTACTACTCTTTTTCTAAAATGAACTGCTCGGTATTTATTTTGATTGATCAGTCTTAGCTGCTTTCAGTTCATCTTGCAATATTGTTTGGTAAATATGAGGTAAATATCGAGTCATCGAATTATTCTCAATGCCGTATCCCAAACTTGTCCAGGTTGGAGATAATCGCCTTAAGACTTCATTTAATTTTCCTTGATGCAGGAGTTGAGAAATGTCAGTTCCCCAGAATTGGGAATCGCTGAGCCAACGGTAAATGACTGCATCTTGATACTCTGGTTCAAAACTATAAGAAGTCCAAAATATGAATTGGGTGGGATTTGGATGATAGCGGCGAGCAATTTGCTCCCATGTCGTATTGATGACTTGATATCTACCAGCTGCTGTAGAACAATTTCCTTGATGGGGACCAATGACAATTGTGATACAAGTATTGGGATGTCGGCTCAAGTCGTTAGCGTGTTGTCCGCCATATAAAAGCGAATAAGGACGATATGCATTGGCTTCACTCGCTGAGATAGTTCGCATTAAAGCCCGAACATAAGGATCTCCGCCTTTCATCACTAAAGGCGGCTGTTTCACCCCAAAGACAGGATCGAGGTTATATCTTAAGTCATCACGTATGTACCACTGTAACAAATATACCAAGCAAAGAAGCGAGGCTATTGGTCCTATAAGTTTTTCAACGCCTTTAAGTTTAAGACTATTCAGAGTCCAACTCCTTAAAATTGCTTAATACAAGCTATTTAAAAGATAACAAAAATTTTTGACGCCTTGTGGTGAATAAAAGTTCGCGACAAGGCTAAGGCGAGAAGGAAGGAGCTAGTTGCATGCAACGCCTGAAGTCTGAGCGGCAGCAACATTTGATTAGAAATTCGAGGGGTTCCCAAGGCAGTGCGCCCTTGCCTCAACGCTCCGTTGTAGCATCTGTAGTCCCACTCTTGCCCAAGAGCGTTGGGGAGTGGGAGATGAAGAATTAAAAGTTAAAAATTTGACATTTTGCATTTTTAATTTTTAATTGAATTCCCCCCCTAATATCATGTCCGGTAGCATAACCTTAATACAAAAGAACCCCTCCCCGCCAAAGCTGTGCTTTGTCTCCCCTCCCCGCTAGCGGTGAGTCCAGCGCGGCAGGAGGTGAGACCAGTGCTGCGGGAGGGTTTCCCTCCGCAGGCATCTGGCGTT
>JAQYWP010000073.1 GCA_029379285.1 Rhizonema sp. PD38 | reverse complement strand
TAAGACTGGGTAGACATGGAGGGAAAGTGGACTTGGAAGAAGATGAAAATCTATGTATATACATTGATTTTCAATTGCTCTAAAGTAAAAAACTTTCTTGTCTGCTTTCCTTCCTGATCCTCCAAGTCTTGCCAACACGCAAAAGTAAAAAACCTACACTTGTCAGCCCCTCCCCTCCTTCTGTCGCCTATAGCCTGATGCCTAGTTTAAATTTCCAGCTTCCTCAACAACTTTCTTGAACTCTTCAAAGGTGATACTACCGTCTTTATCACCGTACTTATTTAAAAACTCCAAGGGGCTACTGATGCCTGTATCTGCTAAGATGATTGCACTTAAGCCTGGGCTAAAAAAAAGTTCGTGTATAGAAACTTTGCCATCTTGATCTATATCCAACTTATTAAAAAGAGATTGAAGCTCTTGTTCGGTTGCCATAATTTTTTATTGCTCAAAGTAACCAAAGTATGAGATAAAAGGGCGTATTTACTAAATGTTATGAGCAAGAAAAATGTCTAATCTTCTTGCTCACACCCAAAATGCGCGTTTACATCTTAGCATTGTTGATACCATCTCACGCAATAGTATAACTATGCTCTTAGAAACGTTTGATATTGTCGAGTGAGGTTCCTCAAACGCCCTGACGATTATTTGCCGATACGAGTGGAATGATTTTGCCAAGAGTTGGTCGTTGGGATACCACAATTGCTTCAACATACATCAAGCATCTTGAGGTATATAATCTGTATGAACATCTGCCCAAGCACCTTAGCACTAACCACTGCCAGTTAAATTTATGGACTTCTCAAGCTCTACCATAGATCCAACAGCTGCATTATCTGTACCAACACAAGTGTTCTCAGATAATGTACAAGACTTGCTTGGTTTCGGTACTATACCGAAAAACCCCAGTGCCATATTTACAGTAAACAGTACAGCCGATGTCGTGGATGACTCTGATAATGTGATGACTTTGCGTGAAGCCATCAATCAGGCAAACAATAATCAGGGAGAGTCGTTGATTGTGTTTGAGCGCTCAGTTTTTACTAATCCGCAGACTATTACCTTGAATTTGGGAGAACTAAACATCACTCACAACTTGGACATCATTGCGCCACATGATACGTTAACAGGTATGGATTTGGTGACAGTAAGTGGCAATAAAGCTTCAAGGGTATTTGAAATCGGAACAGATGTGACAGTCACGTTGTCTGGATTAATTATTGCTGATGGAAGAGTGCGTGTTGACAATTCACAGGGGAGTAGGGTAGCGATTGACAATGGTGGTGGAATTAAAAATAATGGTGCCCTCACGCTTGATAGCAGTATTGTAAGTAATAGCTCAATTAGTGACGGACTAAGAAACAATCCTGTCTCAGGAGGTGGCATTTACAATGGGGGCACTCTTGACGTCCGCAACAGCACGATCAAGGGTAATGAAGCAGGTGTTGGCGGCGGTATTTCTAATCAAGGCACTCTCATACTCAGTAATAGTACTCTCAGTAATAACTCGGCAAGCCAACGATACAACACTAGTGGTGGCGGTATTTACAACACGGGTACAGCTATAGTATTGGATAGCACCCTCAGTGGTAACCACCTCGCTTCTAATGCTGGATCTGGTGGTGGTGGCATTTACAATGCAGGCAACCTTGTTTTAAGTAATAGCACCTTGAAAAACAACTTAGCCATATCTGCCTATAGTTACGGTGGCGGTATTTTCAACACGGGTACGGGAACTCTGGAAATAACCAACAGCACAGCACTCTTGACAATAACTCGGCTTTAGATGAAGGTGGAGGTCTTTCTAACGGTGGCTTGGTAACGGTAAACAACAGCACTTTCACTGGTAACTCAGCTTCCGATGCTGGTGGTATTTCTAATAATGGCACTATAACGATTAGCAATAGCACCATTAGCGGTAATAGGGCGAGCGGCAAGAATACAATATCAGTTCTTGCTAGCGGCAATGTTAACAACAATGGCGGCGGCATATACAATAGAGGCACACTAACTCTAGTGTCGAGTACTCTGACTCTCAACTCTGCCACTAATGGCGGGGGTGTTTTCAATGATCCAGGCTATCCTTATTTCAATCCTGGCATAGCCAATGTGCAGAACACAATTATCGCCTCTAATCTCTTAAACGAGAACGGTATCAACCCCGATGTCTCTGGCACGTTCACCAGCAACGGCGACAATCTGATTGGCGATCCTACGGGCAGCAGTGGATTTGATGCACTTGGAGATGTTGTTGGTACTAGTGATAATCCAATTGCCCTCACCGGGAGCATCCCATAGACTTCTATGATATTCGCTCCAAAATGAAGCTGTGAAGTCAGGTAAGCACTTCCTGGTGGCAAAATATGCTAGCTAAGCTGAGATTGTTTCGACATTGGAAGACAATATTGTTCGCTTAAGAAGTAGGGGTAAAGTACAAAGGGGAAACGCTCTTCAGGTGAAAAGCGTTTCCCCTCTTTGTTCAATGATGCATCCCTAAAAGAGAATCCTCAGGTGTTCCTTACAGACAAGCCAGAACCTAGTTACTGCGTTGTTGATGGCGTTGTTGCCTTTGGGCAAGTATTTGCTTATATTGTTGCTGTTGTTCAGCAGTCAGTACTTGCATAATTTTATTTTCTGAATCCTGATGAATCTGTTTCATTTGCGCTTTTTGATCGTCACTCAATGCCAATTTTGGTTTGGTATGTTGAGATCTTGCTTGTTGTAGTTGCGTCTTTTGATCTGTAGTCAAGATAGCATCCATTTTCTGCTGGGCACCTTGACGTATTTGCTTGATTTGTGACTTCTGTGCATCACTCAAACCAAGTTTGTCCCACTCACCATGGTGCTTTCCTGCATGAGGAGCGTCATCGGCAAAGGCAGGATTGTTAAATGCGCTCATCATGGGAGCAGCTGTAAACATCACTGCGATGACTCCCGGTAACAAAAACAAAGATTTCTTCATAACTATTCTGTGTAAGTTGTGTTGTTGTTCTTCTGTGCTTAACAACTCCATCTTATGAATATTGAGAGTAAAATATATATGTCTAAGCTCATAATCAGATGGATGACTTTGGTCATAATTTTACAGAAGATATCTACAACAATTTTGATGACATTTTGTTCCCGATTGTGATATGTTAGAATGCTATTTATAACCGCATTACTTTGTTGTCAAATTCTGCTCCTGCAAAAACGCACCTTTATAAAAAATGCTGATCGCACTCAAACTTTTCGCTTAAATGGAATCCCATTGAGTTTATCGATCCATTCTTTAGCTTCAGTTGTCTCCCTTATCACGAAAAGTTCTTCTGTCAATTCTCCTATAGATGTTTTAGGACGTACCCAAAGTAACCCCCAAATTTTTAAGCGTCAGTGATATGCGTGCCCCTCCCTAACCCTCCCCTTGGCAATTAGATTTTGGCTGCTTATTGCCTCAATGGAACTATTAAATGCTGCTGATACCAGGTGGTTTTGGGGTAGTGCGATGCGGAAGCCGCCACCTGCTGTGATCGCATTTATTAGGGTTGATAGATTAGTGTGATGCGGAAGCCGCCACCTCGGGCGATCACATTTATTAGGGTTGAGGGAAAAGTGCGATGTCTGACAACAAGCCTCTGTGCATCTACGCGTTTTGGTTGTTTCAGGGATAATGCGATTATCCTACTCATTAACCTGCATATTTATCTGACTCAATTCTTCCCGTACAACTCGCCGTAAAATTTCCTCTAAAGGTTCCCGACGCTGTTGCAATACGGTTCAGTTAGCGCCAAAAACCTTTCAGCTACGTAGGTTGGGTTGAGGAACGAAACCCAACATTTTTTTATATTTTGTTGGGTTGAACGAAGTGAAACCCAACCTACAATTTTCCTTAACTGAACCGTATTGGACGCTGTTGCACATATTCACGCAATGCATTATTTATCAAAGTCTGATAGTTTCCACCACCAGCAAGATGGACTTGTTCGCGGAACCACATCAAAATATCATCATCTAACCGAATTGTAATCCTTGTTTTACCTTCGCCTGTAGGTTCAATTGCTCCACGTTTACCTTGACTAAAATCGTACTCAATATCCATGATTTATACCTCTTCCTCATATTGCTGACGTTGTCTCCTAGTTGCTTTACGAGCCGATATTAACCGAATACAACTGTCAGCCCGCAACGTATAAACAACAACTATAATTCTACTCAGAGCATCCATACCTATCGTCACAAACTGCTCTTCATCTGGATGCTCATCTGATACGGTTTCTCCATGAAAAGAAGCGAAAACGAATTTCTTAACCCTCGGTAATAAAGCCGGAGAAATATCCACACCGCTTTTTGCCTCCCCTTGTTCAGAAGATCCAATGCATCGCTTGCACTGACTCCCGTTGAGACATAGGAGCGTAAGTTGCGGGGATCACAAAATTGCCTCTTCATACAAAACTGGTATTACTGCCATTCTATCGGGCTAATTGGTAATAGGTAATGAACTAAAAGAACAATCCCCAATTACCAATCCCCTTGTTGCACGCCCTAATTCTACGTGTCAATTTGACCGACGCGACGGATATTAATAATGTCGCTTAATTTCTTAATTTGGGTAAAGATTTGTTCGAGTTGAGAGCGATCGCGGATATCGATCCCCAAGTCCATTAAAGCTGGTTGACCATTAGCCGTTTTCACAGTAGCATGACGTACATTGATACCTTGGTCGCTCAACCGCGATAAAATATCTTTCAGTATACCGACGCGATCCATTGCTTCAATCTGAATATTCACCGCATAACTTTGAAAACGACTTGTATTTTCAGCTGTTGGATTCCACATCACTGGTACGAGGCGATCGCACTCCACATCCGCAAGATTGTGGCATCCTTGACGATGAATCGAAATTCCCTTAGTTCGTGTGACGACACCAATAATTCCTTCACCAGGAACAGGAGTACAACACCCTGAGAGATGGTACATTAACCCTTCTACCCCAACAATAGGGGAATCGTTGGAGCGGGAAATTGCTGTAGCATCCCGTAACGTCTTGGGAGTTGTTTGTTCTTTAGGAAGAAATGGCGATGTCATCGCAATCGGTTGTTGCGATTTCACCACTTCTCGCCAACGGTTAAGTAACGAGTTGAGCGTCACTTCACCGTAACCTAAAGCTGCGACTAAATCTTCCACTGAATGGTAATTACATCGTTCAGCCACAGCATCCATTGATTCCGATTTCAGCAAGCTTTCAAAACCCGTTTTCCCGAGTTCTTTTTCTAACAATTCCCGCCCTCGGCAAATATTTTCTTCACGACGCGATCGCTTGTACCATTGCTTGATGCGATTCTTTGCTGCCGAAGTTCTGACAAAGTTCAACCAATCCAGACTCGGATGGCTATTCTTCTGCGTAATAATCTCGACAATATCGCCATTTTGCAGCCTTGTAGACAGTGGTACCATCCGCCCGTTCACTCGCACTCCTGCACAGTGGTTCCCCACTTCTGTATGAATGCGATAGGCAAAGTCTACACTTGAAGAACCAGGGCTTAAAGCAATAACATCTCCCTTAGGAGTGAAAACATAAACATCATCTTCAAATAAATTATCTTTGATGCTTTCCAAATATTCCTGAGCGTCTTTCAAGTCACTTTGCCATTCCAGCAATTGCCGCAACCAAGTGAACTTTTCATCTGCCGCAGTAATCCGGGTATTGTTAGAACCCCCCGTTTCCTTGTACTTCCAGTGAGCCGCAATTCCGTACTCCGCAATATGATGCATTTCCATAGTGCGGATTTGCACTTCCAAAGGACGCCCCCACGGACTAATTACCCCTGTATGCAAAGACTGGTAACGATTTGCTTTAGGTAAGCCAATGTAGTCTTTGAATCTGCCAGGAATTGGGCGAAAAGCATCGTGAACCATTGCCAAGGCACGATAACAATCCTCATTTGTCTTGACAGTAATTCTTAGCGCCGCCACATCATAAATTTCGTGAAACTCTTTGTTTTGCCGTTGCATCTTCTGATATATACTGTAGAGATGCTTAGGACGCCCACTAATGTCAAGGCACTGAATTCCCGCATCTAAAAGCCGATGCCGCAAAGTTTCGATCACGTTTGCCAATCTTTCTTCCCGCAAAGTCCGTTTTTCAGCGACATATTGCTGAATTTGGCGGTAAGCATCGTTTTCTAGATACTTAAATGATAAATCTTCCAATTCCCACTTAAAACGCCAGATTCCCAAACGATTGGCTAAAGGAGCAAAAATTTCTCGTGTTTCCAGTGCAATCCTCTGGCGTTTCTCATCAGCTAGATGTTCGAGAGTTCGCATATTGTGCAGACGATCTGCCAACTTCACCACAATCACCCGAATATCTTGTGCCATTGCCAAAAACATGCGGCGAAAATTTTCAGCTTGGCTTTCAGTCTTACTTTTAAAATTAAATTTGGAAAGCTTCGTGACTCCTTCTACTAAAAGCCGCACTTCTGTTCCAAAGCGCTGTTCTATTTCATCAATCGTGACATTTGTATCTTCAACTACATCATGGAGAAACCCAGCTGCTATCATAGCCGCACTGCCTCCCAAGTCGCGTAACAATCCAGCCACTGCAACAGGATGACAGATATAAGCTTCTCCCGATTTGCGGTACTGTCCTTTATGTAAATTGTAGGCAAATTCAAATGCCCGACAAATCAAATCTGTATCACCAGTTCGATTCTTTTCAACATCAGGGCTTTCTGAGCCTGAGCAATCTAAACAATTTTCTAGCCATTCCGGAAGCTTAACATCAGTTGGTGAATTTATTACAGTGGTCATCATAGAATTGGGATGCAATCTGTCTTTGAGTAAGAAAGTGGAAGGATATACTTATAGCTTGTCGCCAATAAAGGCTGTTACTGATACACTGCCCTTGAATCATGTGTATGAGGATGATTTACTTTATATTCAAGTATGAGTGCAAATCATCTAGTAAAAGGGTTAAGTGCGATCACCCTGGCAATAGATAAATGCAAAAATAGCCTCAAATCTGATTTGAGGCTTCAGATCTCGAAAAAGTTGAAAAAACTATCTAAAAAAAATCTTGACACTTATCTTATCGTAATTATGACTAGATGTCTCTAAATCAACAGAAATATCACTCATTTGCAATCTTGCTTAAACAATTACGCTCAGATCTTACACCCATTCCACTAAATGCATTGGAACTCCGACAGCGTACAGCTTCCTTACAGCAATTTTTTCAGCAACAAATTGTGCCTCTGGATGATGAAGGTACAGACAGCCAGGATTGGGGGCGCGTGCAGTCTTATCGAACGGAGATGAGTAAGCAACTGCGACTTTTGGAAATTGATGTCATGTTTTTTCAAGGTTCTCGGCAAGCTTCTACTGCACAAGAAAGACTTGATACCATTATTCATCGCTTGACAACTCTCATAGAATACTCTAAAGCAATATTACAAACACCACCATCCACGACTCCTGAATAGGTATAAAAGTACCTATCTGCTTCCCGAATCTTTCTTGTCTTCCACAGCGAGAAAGCGGTTTGGTAGTCACAACGAACAAAGAATAATTAATAAATTATGAGTGAAAGTTTATTTTGTATTGAAAATTTGCAAGTTGCCTATCCCCATCATAGCAACGAAGCAGTCCAGTGGGCAGTTGATGATGTGTCTTTTACCCTGCAACCAGGAGAAAGAATGGGATTGGTGGGTGAGTCGGGTTGTGGTAAGTCAACTTTGGGGCGAGCGGCGATGCGGTTACTGCCACCTTCTACTCAGATTAAAGGGAGGGTAATGTTTCAAGGGCAATCCGTGTTTGACATGACTTCCCTTCAGGTGCGGAAATTTCGGGGAGAAGCAGTGGCACTCATTTTCCAAGATCCGATGACGCGCCTCGATCCGTTGATGAGCATTGGTAAGCACTGTATCGAAACCTTAAAGGCGCACTCCCCTCAATTATCAATGCGGGCGGCGAAGGAAAAGGCGATCGCAACATTGGATAAAGTCAAAATTCCGGCAAATCGCTGGGATCAATACCCTCACGAGTTTAGCGGTGGAATGCGGCAAAGGGTAGCGATCGCCCTAGCTTTGCTCCTAAACCCCAAGTTAATTGTTGCAGATGAACCGACTACCAGCTTGGATGTCACTGTCTCCGCCCAGATTCTACAGGAATTAACACGACTATGCAGTGTCGAAAACATGGCATTGCTGCTCATCTCTCACGATTTAGCTTTGGTTACTGAGTATTGCCCCCGCATTGGGGTAATGTACAACGGCAAAATGGTAGAAATGGGTTCCTCCCAAACTGTGTTCCAGCAACCCCAACATGAATATACACAGCAGCTTCTAAAAGCAGCTTTGCATATTCAAGGAAATGGCGAATCGGGAATGAAGGAAATTTCTGCAACTCCGCTTCCTCCTACTCCCCACTCCCCAATTCTCCGTGTCACAGACTTAAAGCAGTACTACAGCTTAGAACCCAACTTTGTCGAGCGACTGTTGAGACAGCAAAGTCAGACAATTAAAGCTGTGGATGGTATTAACCTCGAACTGTATCCAAAGGAAATTCTCGGATTAGTGGGAGAGTCGGGTTGCGGTAAGAGTACCCTGTCACGAACAATCTTGCAACTTATTCGTCCGACTTCTGGTAAAGTGGAGTTCTTAGGACGAGATTTAACTAGTGCAACACGCCAAGAAATAAGATCCTCTAGACGACAAATGCAGATGGTGTTTCAAGATCCACATGCTTGTCTAAATCCAGCGATGACAGTTGGACAGAGTATAGCTGATCCGATGCTCATTCATAACCTAGCTACCTCAACTAAGGCAACCGAAGAGGTGTTGTGGATGCTAGATAAAGTTGGGTTAAAACCACCATCTATATATATAGAACGTTATCCTTCAGATTTGTCTGGTGGGCAACAGCAACGAGTAGCTATAGCCCGTGCTTTAATTACTCGTCCCAAACTTGTCATTTGCGATGAACCTGTTAGTATGTTGGATGCAAGCGTGCAGTCACAAGTTCTAGATTTGATGTTGTTTCTTAAAGAGGAATTTGAGTTAACATATTTGTTTATAACTCATGACCTTTGGTTGGCTCGCTTTTTGTGCGATCGCATTGCCGTCATGAACGGTGGTAAGATTGTCGAAATTGGTCCCACAAAACAAATTTTTGCCGATCCCCAACACCCTTACACTCAAACTTTGCTAGCAGCTGCGCCTTTATTAGCGCGGGTTTAAGTAAAAGCGAGAAGTAAGGAATCAAAACCCTCAATTCCCAATTCGATTTTCAACGATGATTCGCGATGCCACTGAAGCTGATTTACCAGTTATTGTAGCGATATACAATGCTTCAATTCCCAGCCGTCTGGCAACCGCTGATTTAAAGCCGATTTCTGTAGAAAGTCGCCTTGCATGGTTTAAGGGACGATCATCAAAACGCCCTCTTTGGGTGATTGAAGTAGAAGGCATCGTTGCAGGTTGGCTGAGTTTCCAATCTTTTTATGGACGACCAGCTTATCATGCTACTGCTGAAATTAGTATTTATATTGCGCCAGACTGTCATCGACGTGGTTTGGGGCGTCAGCTTCTTGCTCAAGCAATTCATCAAAGTCCAAATTTAGGCTTGAAGACGCTCATGGGCTGGATTTTTGCTCATAATCAACCTAGTTTAAAGCTGTTTGAAACATTTAGCTTCCAAGTTTGGGGACATTTACCTCAAATTGCAGATCTTGATGGCGTAGAATGCGACTTAGTCATTATGGGACTGCGAATTTAATCCAGGAAGCTAATTACGAATAAAAATTAATATCCACTACTATCATTCTAGAGCAAAAGTCGTAGTTGCGCTTGTTGGTCGGAGCAAGCTTCGCTTTGAAGCTCGAAGAGTGAGAATGAACCCAAGCGTTGGCGTCTGCCGGAGAGAAAATTCTATCCGGCTGTTTTATTGCGTGGTTTCATTTACTGATAGTAGCAGTCATATCATGTTCGGTTGAACACTTATAACAAGGTTTGTAGTTGCGCTACTCTGCGAGAAGCCGCTAACGCGTCTACAGCGCTCTTAAAAGTTTGAGAGCGTACCCCTCTCCTTTGGGGATGCCGCCTGCTCGCCAGCGCACGGACAGATTCTTTCGGAGGGAAACCAACGCCCTTCGGGTTCGCCAGTCGCCTACGGAGGGAAACCCTCCTGCAGCGCTGGCCTCACCAGATGCCCTACAGCACTGGCTCCTCCTCCGAACTATCCTCAACTACGAACCAATCTTCTATTTATAACTCATATGATGTCCGTACAATTACCCTTAATACAAGAAGCCCACCGCAACCCCTCACCGCTATCGGTGAGGGATTAGAATTTAGATGGAATTAAGGTTAATTTGCCGGACATTATATCATTTGCTGAACATGATATATAGGAATCATGTTTGATTTCTGAACAGGATTTAAGATAGAACCCTTATTAAACGGGGTTTTTAGTCTCAGTATGTTTTCAAAAATCAAATTGGAGTCCTATAAGTACCTAGGTAATACCAAAAGCGAAAAAAGAATACGACACATAACCATGTAGAGTAAGGCTGTAAGAACGCGGGAATGCCCTGACGATGGGTTTATGTGTTGCAAACATTTTTGAAATTGGTATAAGTTGATCCAAAACAACATAGATGTGTTAACATGTGTTTAATCACTCATTTGCCTATTAACAACTGTCAGTTTGGGTTTGATAAGATTGTTAGTTTTTACTGACAAGTTATTCGACTCAACCCACTATACATAAACCATACTTCAGCCAGTCAGCTAAGGTTATGTTTATTCATACCAACTTACTTAGTTTCATCAATCAGACGGATGTAAGATATAGAATGCTGCTTAAATTCAGGAATAGAACGTCCCAGCGTTTTGGCGATATTAATCCACTGTTGCATCACAACTTCTACATTTTGCAGTGCTTGTTGATAAGTTTTGCCGTCAGCTGCACAACCTGGTAACTCTGGAACTTCAGCTATAAATTCTTGGTCTTCTTCACTCCAGTAGAGAATAATTTCATAATGGAGCATTCTTTTTACCTCCTAACTGGTATTTGAGAATGACTGCACGAACTTGTTTTACTTGATAGGGTTTAGCTTTTCCTTGCTTGTGTTGCAAATTCAAGATCTCTTCGACGTTTTTTTTTGTAAAAATATAGTTACCATTATGTATCTGTTCACTAAAGCCCAGGCTTTGTAAGAGTTGCCACAGTTGAGCAAAAGGTATGTCTGCATCAGATCCTCCTAAGAGGATTTTAGACAGGAGTTTATCTTGTGGAGTCACGGTTTGTGAATAATATCCCTAAATAATTGTAATTTACCTAACTTTACAAAAAAGGCGGTGGGAAAATCCCATACTTTCTCTAGCCGTAAGTTAAAAACCGATCCACCGCCACCATAGTCATGAGAATTTACAGGCGTTGCAAATTCTTGTTTCCTTCGGGAACCGGATAAGTTGTATGAGCTAAAAACAGACGAGCTTCACTTGCCTTTATAATTCTAAGGTAGAGAGCGTTCTGCGACGCAGTTAACTTCTACCTCTTAACAGGGATCGTCTCGAACTCGAAAGAAGCAATACGACGCTCACTAATATAGATATCTATTTTGTGCTTTCCAATTGGATCGCCGGAAACAACAGTCCAATAATCCTGGATTATACCATTTTTTATTAACTGTGTGCGCGTAGTAACCCCCTCAGTGCCGTGTGCTACTATCGAGAAATGTTCGCCATCGGTTGTCCCCCAAGTGTCTGGGTGCTTTGGTAGCTGTAGGATTTCTCGCCAAGTCACTTCACCTTGATAGTCTTTAAGCTGAATACGCCACCCGTATCTATTTCCCTCAATGAGTGGGATTTTGTTTGTGGGAAGAAAAGTCACGTTTTTTTTGGATTTCACCTGCAAAATCCCGAATTCAGCTTTAGTGACAATAATTGGTATCGTCGGTTTTGCACTGACTGACTGAGAGGAGGCGAGTGCATTATATGCGGAAGAAGCTACAACTGCAGACGCTATCCAAGAAGCAACTAATAGAACCGTCGCAGATCCAATTCTCGGTTGCATAATTTATCTAATATCAAGTCATACTTATTGATACATGAAATTTAGCTATTTTTCAGATATACACAGAACATTTTTAAGGCATCATAATTGTGGCGAATTCAGCAATGCTCTTAACTGCTGTAGGAAATAAAGCAGAATTTCAGTAAAGTTGCAACCCAACCTTAGTCTCTCCTTACCCTCGTGGATGGGGGCGATAGTTGGGGAGTGAATTTTATTATATAACAATTCAATTTGGAGTACTATATAGGTAAATATGATGGGACTTACACGAAAGTTGCCACTCGGCTTACTTTATTAAACCGCCTTAGCGCAGCCATGCCCGAAGGGCTTTAGACAAGGGCAGTGCGTTGGGCGGCTCTGCCGACTTGAAGCATCTGCCTGCGCCAAGAAAGCCAAGAATGAGTAGAGTTTGCGTAAGTCATATATGAGTATTTTATCGGCTTTAGTGATCGAAGAATCGCTAAAGAGAAATTTTTAGGAACTAGACAGAACCTATCGAAATCTATACTCCTAACTCTGTTGAGAATTTAGTTATGTTCAAGCGATTTCTGTTTCTGTTTGCTTGCACTACAGGGGGCATCGGTGCTGCTATGTTCTTTTTTTGGCAACAGGCGACGCAACTGCCACCCAGAGACAAAAATCCAACAACGGTAAACGCACTTCATCTAACTGACAAAACCCAAATCAAACAAGCTCGCGAACAAGTCTTACACAAAGTTTCTAACCACCTCAAAGATTCTCTCTTCCGAGGGGAAGTGCAACTAGACGCTCATGAAGTTAATGCATTGGTAGATGGTGAAATTGCCAAAACATCTAATAAAAGTCGGCTGGCTCAAGCTATTTCCGATACAAATACTCAAATTAAAGACGGGAAAATTTCTGTAGGTGCAGTCGTTGATTTGAAGAAAATCCCCTTAAAAGAATTGCACACAGAGAAACAAGGAGCGATCGCTCAACTGCTCAAAATACCAGTCATTAAAGAACATCCTGTATACATTGAGCTTGAAGGCAAACTAACTATTCGTCATCGAAAAGTGAACTTAGACAATACGACTCGCGTCAAACTTGGTAATTTTAACTTCACCCTTGCTGAAATATCTGAGTACTTAGGTATTCCTCAAGAACGCTTAAACCAACAAATTTCAAAAGAACTCAAGACTTTACCACCGGAAGTAGAAGGCGCAGAAATTGTTGGCAATGCCGTTGTGCTTCGCTTAAGACGGGGAGTGGTGAGTGGAACTTAGGACAAGAGAATTGAAGGTATATTGAACTTAAGGTAAGAGAATTGAAAGAAAAATTATATGTCTACATATCACGAGGTACGCCATCTAGCTGAAAGCCTCACTCCTGATGAGCAAATGCGTCTGATTGAAGACTTGTTAAGGTTAATTCGACAAAGGGTGACAATGACGCCTAAGCCAAAGCGTAGCATTCTTGAATTAGAAGGATTAGGCAAAGAAATTTGGAATGGAGTTGATGCTCAACAGTATGTGAATCAGGAACGCGATTCATGGAATGGTTAGCCCAATTACTAGAACAAAAGAATTAAAGATATATTGAACTTAGGGTAAGAGAATTAAAAGAGAAATTGTTATGTCTACATATCACGAGGTACGCCATCTAGCTGAAAGCCTCACTCCTGATGAGCAAATGCGTCTGATTGAAGACTTGTCAAGATTAATTCGTCAAACGGTGACAATGACGCCCAAGCCAAAGCACAGTATTCTTGAATTGCGCGGATTAGGCAAAGAAATCACCGAATGGAATTGATGCTCAAGAATATGTCAATCAAGAACGCGATTCATGGAATGGTTAGCCCAATTACGAAGACAAGTCGTAGGCTTGGATACTGCACCCCTAATTTACTTCATGGAAGAAAATCTTACTTATTTAGAGATGACTGATGCTTTCTTTGAAGCAATGTTTCGAGGTTTCGAGGTGAGTTTAGGGTTGTGACATCTGTAGTGACGATACCAGAAGTTTTAGTTTATCCTTTGCGACAAGGGAATGCAGCTTTGGCTCAACAATATCGTGACATTCTATTTAATTCTCAAGGTTTGACGACTATGGAAGTTGTTCCGGTAATCGCTGAAATTGCTGCACAACTTCGAGCCGATTATAACTTGAGAACGCCAGATGCTATAGCAGTCCTATTTGAGTTGTAAAATTATTAACCGCCAAGACGCCAAGAGAGCCAAGAAAAGATAGAAGAGAGAATTTTATAAATGATTTAGGATTGCTATATTCAAATGGCTACAGCTATCAATGAAGGTGCCTCTTTTTTCTTGACTAATGATGCGCGTTTGCCATCTTTACCTGGGCTGTCAGTGTTAGTTTTAGATCAACTGATAGCGTGAGTATTTTTGCAAGAGTGCGCTTTTCATAGAATTACTGTAACCATCTCTATGTCAACACTATCTGAAACTGCAACAGCCACAATTGAACTCACAAATAGCAGGTAAGAAGGCTTGCTTTTTTTGGGACACTTATAGATGCGATCGCTCGACCATAGATAAATTCAGCTATTTTAATTAAAAAGGCTATATATTTACTGTATGGAAACTATTCGTCAAGTCATCCAAGTAGGAAAGAGTCGTCAAATCCAATTAACTCTGCCGGAGAGTATTGAACCTGGTTTGATAGAAATGGTGATTGTTTTGCAACCAGTTGCTAACCAAACCCCTGAAACAGTTGCTTCCTGTGAAGAAAATCAAATCAATCTATTCGGATTTTTGCCACAACGGGTAGATTCACTACTCTTTCAAAAACAAATCAGAAAGGAATGGGGTGAATAAAGAGTTTATTTAGACGTAATTGATGCTTTCGTAAAGTTACTGTAACAATCCTCATGTCAATCCCATCTGAAATGGAAACAACCACTATTAAACTCACAATTAGCTTAGAACACAAAAAAACGCTGGAAAAAGCTGCTGCTCAGAGAAACGTGAGTCTAAATGACTATCTGCTGGAAATAGCTCTTGAAGCAGCTGGAAAAGTCTCCTTGTCAATGTTTGAAATACGGTTTTATCCCTTTTGAGGATGAGGAATTTTCGCTGTTTATCCCTATGAAAATGATATCTACAGTGATTGAGTAGTAGGTAGAAAAGATTGTAGTTTAATTCCCAAACTTTGACGACTATAATCCGTGTTCCCGCAATCACTGGTTTTCCCATCATCACTTTTGGATCGGATATAACCATATGTTTAAGGTCTTTGTACATGTTAGCGATTTAC